>CAMFZJ010000077.1 GCA_946004305.1 uncultured Clostridia bacterium
GTGGTATATTATTAATAACATATGATTGATTATTCATATGTTCATTTGATTAATTGTTCTCAGGAGGTTATTATGGCTGATAAAAACAATATTCCTGAAATGGAAGTTTTATTTGAGCTTGCCGATTTATTTAAAGTTTTTGGTGACTCAACAAGATTAAGAATACTATACACGCTTTTTGACGGTGAACACGCTGTTGGTGATATTGCAGATACTCTTTCAATGGAGCAATCGACTATTTCCCATCAGCTGAGAGTTTTAAGAACTAACAAGCTTGTTAAGGTAAGACGAGATGGCAAGCAGATTTACTACAGCCTTGATGATGAACACGTTAAAAAAGTAATTGAAATGGGACTTGACCATGTATTGGAGTGATAATTATGAAGCATAAATTGTTAATGGAAGGATTGGACTGCGCTCATTGTGCATCTAAGATTGAGCAAGCTATTGCCGCAACTAAAGGCTTTGAAAACGTAAGCCTTGTATTTGCTAAAAAGACGCTATATTTTGAGCATAAGGGTAAAAAAGATATTGTGCAAACTGTTCAGGCAATTACTGACAGCATTGAAAACGGCGTTACTGTTATGCCAATTGAAGAAAAAACTGAAAAAAAGCAGAGTAATATTTTTAAAGATAACATTCTTCTGTTTATTGCTATTGCAGTTGGTATTGGAGCTTTAGTATGCGAATGTTTTAATGTTAGTGAAATTGTTATTGGGATTCTAAGCAGTGTAGCAATTATTCTTTCAGGATACAAGGTATTTATTTACGGAGTTAAATCTCTTTCAAAACTCAGAATTGATGAATCGACCCTTATGGCAATTGCTGTTATTGCGGCTTTCTGTTTAGGGCAGTTTGTTGAGGGAGCTATGGTTACCATTCTATTTGGCATCGGTGAAATGCTTGAGGATAAGGCTGTGGAGAACTCTCGCAGAAGTATTGAAAAGCTTGCTAATATTCAGCCTGATACGGCAACACTTTTTGAGAATGGTATAGAAAAGGAAGTTAAGGCTGAGCTTGTAAAGGCAGGCTCTGTTATTATTGTTAAACCATATGAAAGAATACCTCTTGACGGAATTGTTATTCAGGGAAAAAGTACTGTTGACACATCAGCTCTTACAGGAGAAAGTATGCCTGTTGACTGTGAGGAAGGCAGTGAGCTTTTAAGCGGTATGATGAACGGCGAAGGTCTTATTAAAATCAAAACCACCAAAGAATACCACGACAGTACTGCAAGCAGAATTTTACAGCTTGTTGAGGAAGCTTCAATTACAAAAAGTAACAACGAAAAGCTAATAACAAGATTTGCTTCTGTTTATACTCCTATTGTGGTACTGATTTCTTTAGCTATTGCATTTCTTCCCCCATTATTTGGTATGGGCGACCTTTCTATGTGGATTTATCGGGGACTTGTTTGCTTGGTTGCTTCCTGCCCCTGTGCTATTGTAATTTCTGTACCGCTCTCCTATTATTCAGGTATTGGCGCCGCTTCAAAAATGGGTGTTCTTTTCAAAGGCGGAAAGTATCTCGAGGCTCTTGCAAAGGCTGATACAATGGTATTTGATAAAACCGGCACCCTTACAAAAGGTGAGCTTGAAATTGTAAATATAATTCCATATAAGAATTATAACAAGGAAGATATTATTGCCCTTGCAGCCGCTTGTGAGAAAAACTCCTCACACCCTATCGCTCAGGCTATTAAGGCTTATTATAGCGGCGAGGATATAGAGCTTGAAGACTACAAGGAAAAATCAGGCTACGGTGTTTCTGCTGTTTATAAGGGCAAGGAGTTGCTTTGCGGCAGTAAAAAGTTACTGAAAGAGAACATTGATATTGACGCAACTGTATTTTTGATTTACGATGGAGAGCTTATCGGCGCTATAGAAGTAAGCGACACAGTAAGAGATGAGGCAAGGTCAATTATTGCACAGCTTAAAAGCATCGGCTTTAAAAAGCTTGTTATGCTTACAGGTGATGACAAATCCGCTGCCAAAAGGATTTCTGACAAGTTAGAACTTACAGAATTTCACAGCAATCTTTTACCTGAGGACAAGGTAAATATTGTTAATGAACTGAAAAACAACAGCAAGGGTGTATGCTTTGTTGGTGACGGAATTAACGACTCCCCTGTTATTACTGCTTCCGACTGCGGATTTGCCATGGGATTTGGCAGTGACGCAGCAATTCAGGCTGCTGACGGAGTACTTACATCAGGAAATCTTAAAGCATTGCCAAAGGCTGTTAAAATTTCAAAGAAAACTGTAAGTACTGTTAAGTTCAACATAGCTTTTGCTTTACTGATTAAGGCTATTGTAATTGTTCTTGCATTCTTTGGTATTGCAGCAATATGGATGTCTGTTATTGCTGACACAGGTGTATGTATGGCTTGTGTGCTTATTGCAACAAGATTACTTAAAACCAAGGTATAAAAATACATTGTTACAGTTTAAACATTTAAAGGGCAGAATTTCCGTTCTGCTCTTTACTTTTTATTTTTTTTGTAATATAATAGTGGGTAACGATGTATTACTATGTAAATTTGTATAGATAAGGAAGATTTCACCATGATAAGTGGCGCTGAAATAATAGTAAAGTGTCTGGAAGCTGAGGGCGTTGATACTGTCTTTGGTTATCCCGGCGCAACAATTTGTCCTTTTTATGATTCCCTGTATGATTCTAATATTAAGCACGTTCTTGTCAGGCAGGAGCAGAATGCTGCTCACGCTGCCAGCGGTTACGCAAGAGCTTGTATGAAGCCCGGCGTTTGTGTTGCTACATCAGGCCCCGGAGCTACTAACCTTATTACAGGTATTGCTACTGCATATATGGACTCTATTCCTATGATTGCAATTACCGGTCAGGTTCGCTCCGACTTGCTGGGCAGAGATGTTTTTCAGGAAGCTGATATTACCGGTGCTTGTGAGCCTTTTACTAAGCACAGCTACCTGGTTGAGAGAACTGCTGACTTGCCGAGAATTTTTAAGGAAGCTTTCCATATTGCTACAACAGGCAGACCCGGTCCTGTGCTTATTGATATTCCCCAGGATTTACAGGAAAATATGCTGGAAAGCTTTGAATACCCTAAAACTGTTGACATTAAAGGCTACAAGCCTAACACTAAAGGTCATTCAGTTCAGGTGCAGCGTGCTGTTGAGCTTATTAAGAAAGCAAAGCGTCCTGTAATAGTTGCAGGAGGCGGTGTACTTAGCTCAGGGGCTAAGCTTAAATTACAGAAATTTGCCGAAATTACTCAGATTCCTGTTCTTTCTACTATGATGGGTATCGGCGTTATGCCAAGCGACCACCCGCTGTACTTAGGTATGCTTGGTACTCACGGCAGAAAATGTGCTAACACAGCATTACATAAAACCGACCTTACTATTGTTTGCGGTGCAAGACTTGGCGACAGAGCTATCGCTTCACCTGACCAAATGGGTACCAGAGCAAAGGTTATACATATTGACATTGACCCTGCCGAAATCGGAAAAAATGTTAAGACAACTGTTCCTATTGTTGGTGATATGAATAATGTTCTTAAACAGCTTATAAACGATATTGATGGTTTTAAAATCAATGATGAGTGGGATAGTGAAGTCAAAGAGCTAAAAGCACATTTCCAAAGCAAAATTTCTACATTTGAGGGTTATGTTGAACCCAGAACACTAATCAACAAACTAAGCTTTATGCTAAAGAGCAAGGCTATTCTCTGCGCTGATGTTGGACAGAACCAGATTTGGTGTGCTAATAATTTCAGAATCAGAGAAGGACGTTTTCTCACCACCGGCGGTATGGGTACTATGGGTTATTCTGTACCTGCTGCTATTGGTGCTAAAATGGCAAGAAAAGACAGAGATGTAGTTGTTGTATGCGGTGACGGCAGTTTCCAAATGAGTTTAAACGAGCTTTCTACTATTGCTCAGAATAATCTTAACATTAAGATTATTGTTATGAGAAATCAGCGTCTTGGTATGGTTAGAGAGCTTCAGGATAAGATTTATAATTGCAGACACTCTGCTACTATTCTTAACGACAAGCCTGACTTTGTTGCTTTGGCAAAGGCGTATGGAATTGACAGTGCAGAGGTTTCTTCCAACGAAGAAGCTGAGAAGTTTGTTAAGAACATTGTTGAAAGCGACAAACCCTTTGTTTTGGTGTGCAACGTACACCCTGACACTCCTTCCATTTTATAGGAGGTAAATATGCAATATACATTATCTATTTTAGTTGAAAACCAAGCCGGTGTACTCTCGAAAATCTCAGGCTTGTTTTCAAGACGTTCATTTAATATCGACTCCTTAGCTGTAGGCGTTACTGCTGACCCTACTGTTTCAAGAATTACTGTTGTTGCCAACGGTGACGAGTATGTTGTTGAACAGCTGGAAAAACAGCTTAACAAGGTTATCCCTGTTATTAAGGTAAAACGCCTTACTGAGGGTGAATTTATAAGCAGAGAATTAAGCCTTATCAAGGTACACTGCTCTGCTGCAAAAAGGTTTGAGCTTATTAAAATTGCAGAGCTTATGGACGCAAAGATTGTTGACGTAGCTTCCTCTACTGTTACCTTTGAGTACTGTGAGACTGCTGAAAAAATCCAAACCTTAATCGACTTACTTAAGCCGTATGGTATCCGTGAAATTGTAAGAACAGGTACTGTTGCCATAGACAAGGGCAAAGCTCAGGTTTCTACTTAATTCACGAAAACATATATATTTTATAATAACCGCATTTGCGGCAAGGAGGAAATCAAAATGTCAGACGCAAAAATTTTCTATCAGTCAGATTGTAACCTTTCTCTATTAGAAGGAAAAACAATCGCTATCATTGGTTATGGCAGCCAGGGTCATGCTCATGCTCTTAACCTTAAGGATTCAGGCTGTAACGTAATTATCGGTCTTTACGAGGGTTCAAAGTCTTGGGACAAGGCTGTTGCTCAGGGTTTTGAGGTATTCACAGCTGCTGAAGCTGCTAAAAAAGCAGACATCATTATGATTCTTATTAACGATGAAAAGCAGGCTGCTATGTATAAGAAGGATATTGCTCCAAACCTTGAGGCTGGAAATATGCTTATGTTCGCTCACGGCTTTGCTATTCACTTCGGTCAGATTATTCCACCTGCTGATGTTGACGTTACAATGATCGCTCCTAAGGGTCCCGGTCACACAGTACGTTCAGAGTACGAAGTTGGTAAGGGTGTACCTTGTCTTGTTGCTGTTGCTCAGGACGCTACAGGTAAAGCTCAGGAAATGGCTCTTGCTTACGGCGCAGGTATCGGCGGCAGCCGTGCAGGTATCCTCGAAACAACATTCCGTACAGAAACAGAAACTGACTTATTTGGTGAGCAGGCTGTTCTTTGCGGTGGTGTTTGCGCACTTATGCAGTGTGGCTTTGAAACTCTTGTTGAGGCAGGCTACGACCCAAGAAACGCTTACTTTGAGTGTATCCACGAAATGAAGCTAATCGTTGACCTTATTTATCAGTCAGGCTTTGCAGGAATGAGATATTCTATTTCTAATACTGCTGAATACGGCGACTACATTACAGGTCCAAAGGTTGTAACAGAAGAAACTAAGAAGGCTATGAAGCAGATTCTTCACAACATTCAGGACGGTTCTTTTGCTAAAGAATTCTTACTTGATATGTCAGAAGCAGGCGGACAGGCTCACTTCAGAGCTATGAGAAAGCTTGCTGCTGAGCATCCTTCTGAGGTTGTTGGTGAGGAAATCAGAAAGCTTTACAGCTGGTCTGATGAGGATAAGCTTATCAATAACTAATATTCCAAATTATTAAATAAACGCTTTATTTTAGTTTTACCTATAGTTTCGTGTCCTGCTCAGTTTGTAACTGAGCAGGAATTTTTCTATCACATTTTTGTATTTATTTTTCAAAAATGTCTGCGTATTCATTTGCATAAAATTTTGATAGCTGTTCTTGAGATAAAATTTTTGTATTCAAGCAAAATTATAAAGCTAATAAACTGTCTCTTATACACATCTCCGAGCCCACGAGACGTAGAGGAAT
>CAMFZJ010000078.1 GCA_946004305.1 uncultured Clostridia bacterium
TCCTTATTCCTTTTCAAAAAGCAGGGCTTACTAATGAAATCCGTACAACCGCTACTCTTATTTCAGAGGAATATACAAACAACGGTATTCTTGTTGAGGCTATTATTGACGAGCTAATGTATAACAGATTAAAGGAATTTGTGGTGTAAGTTATGGTGAATAAGCTTACTCATCCCGGAGAAAAGCGACTTGTTCAGTTGTGTAAAAGGGATTGCAGTATATTGCCCTATAATTTTGAAAGCAATCTTGAAGCATTGTTTAAGAATATGTTTACAAACACAGGCAATATTGAAAAAGTACTGCAAAATATTGTAATGGAAATAAGTAAGTGCTTAGAGAGAAATAATATAATCTTTCAATGCTAAAATGTTGATATTTTTGAAGAATAAAGGTATAATTAAATGATAGATATTTATTGGGAGTTGGTGCTATGGACTTAAAGGTGGGCGACAGAATAGAAATGAAAAAGCCTCACCCCTGTGGCTGTAAAAATTTTACACTGCTCCGTGTGGGTATGGATTTTAAAATCCGGTGTGAGAGCTGTGGCAGAGAGGTTATGGTTCCACGAAAAAAGGTAGAAAAAAATATTAAAAAGGTACTGGATTAATATGTTTGAAAAAATAGAAATTTTTGATAAGAGATACAGCGAATTGAATAAGAAAATCTATGAGCCTTCTGTGGCTGCTGATGTTGAAGAATATCAGAAAATTATGAAGGAAATCCGTGAGCTTGAGCCTGTTGTTCTTAAATACCGTGAGTACAAAACGGCTCAGCAGACTATAGAGGACAGTCTTGAAATTCTCAATGATTCCTCAGCAGACGCAGAATTTAAGGAGCTTGCCCAGACGGAGCTTGATGAAAGCAAAAAGGCTGTGGAAATTCTCTCTGATGAGCTTAAGATTTTGCTTTTGCCAAAGGACCCTAATGACGATAGAAACGTAATTGTTGAAATCCGTGGCGGTGCAGGCGGTGAGGAATCTGCTCTTTTCTCTGCGGTTTTATATCGTATGTACTCTATGTATGCAGAATCGAAGGGCTTTAAAACAGAGATTATCAACGCTAATGAAACAGAGCTTGGCGGGTACAAGGAAATTTCATTTATGATTAACGGCGAGGGCGCATACAGTCGCTTTAAATATGAAAGCGGTGTCCACAGGGTTCAGCGTGTGCCTGAAACTGAAAGTCAGGGCAGGATTCACACCTCTACAACTACCGTTGCGGTACTTCCTGAGGCTGATGAGGTTGAGCTAACTATTGACCCTAAGGATTTAAAAATTGATACCTTCCGAAGCAGCGGCGCCGGCGGACAGCATATTAACAAAACCTCCAGCGCTATCCGTATTACTCATTTGCCAACTGGTATGGTTGTGGAATGTCAGGATGAACGCAGTCAGTATAAGAATAAGGATAAGGCTCTTAAGGTGCTGAAAAGCCGTCTGTTACAGCAAAAACAGGAAGCACAGGATAATGCAATTTCCGCTGAGAGAAAAAGTCAGGTTGGAAGCGGTGACCGTTCTGAGCGTATCAGAACCTACAACTACCCCCAGGGCAGGCTTACCGACCATAGAATCGGCCTTACACTCTATCGTTTAGAGGATATACTCAACGGAGATTTAGACGAAGTAATTGACGCATTGGTAACAGCGGACAGAGCCGAAAAGCTAAAACAAAGTATGGAAAATTGATTTTATGAATACACTTTTATTAAAAGATAACGAAAAAGATATTGAGAAAGCCGGAGAAATCTTAGCTAAGGGAGGTTTGGTTGGCATTCCCACAGAAACTGTTTACGGCCTTGCGGCTAATGCTCTTGACGGCAAAGCAGTTGAAAAGGTTTTTAAGGCAAAAGGTCGCCCTATGGATAACCCTTTGATTGTACATATTCAGGACATAGGGGATATCGAAAAATTTAATTTGGTGTCTGAATTTTCCGGCAAAGCGAAAGCTCTTGCTGAGAAGTTCTGGCCGGGTCCTCTTACAATAATTATGCCTAAAGGTAAAGCTATTCCCGATGAGGTTAGCGCAGGACTTGATACTGTTGCTATAAGGCTTCCCGAACACCAAGTGGCCAGAAAAATAATTAAAGCTGCAAACACACCTCTTGCCGCTCCATCTGCAAATATTTCAGGCTCGCCCAGTCCTACAAGTGTGAAACACGTTCTAAGTGACCTTGATGGAAGAATTGACGCTGTTTTAGACGGAGGACATTCAAGGGTAGGACTTGAAAGTACGGTTATTACTGTTGCTACAGAAAAGCCAAGACTTCTTCGTCCCGGCGGAGTAACACTTGAACAGCTTGAGAGCGTTGTTGGTGAAGTTGATGTTGATGAGGCTGTTTTTAACAAGCTTGGCGAAAATGTGAGAGCATCTTCTCCGGGAATGAAATATAAGCATTACGCTCCCAGAGCCAGCGTTATTCTCCTTGTAGGAAGTGACAGCGCATACAGAGATTATGTAAACAGTCACGCTGATTATCACGTTGCCGCTTTATGCTATGACAGCGATATAAGCGGACTTACGGTTACCACCTTTTCTATGGGCAGCAAGGAGGACTACAGTACACAGGCTCACAAGCTGTTTAGTTCACTGAGAAAAATTGATAAAGAGGAAAGAATTACCGTGGTTTATGCTCGTTGCCCTGAACCTAGGGGCTTAGGTATGGCTGTTTATAACCGCCTTATCAGGGCGGCAGGATTTGAGGTGAGAAACCTTGAGGAAGTATAAGCTTGTAGGTCTTACAGGTACTACCGGTGCAGGCAAGGGCTTGGTGAGGAGAGTATTTGAAGAAAAGGGCTATGGGTCTATTGATGCTGATTTACTTGCCAGAGAGATTATGGAAAACAAGGTTGTTTTGAAAAATATAGCCTGCGTCTTTGGTGATGATGTTGTTGAGAATGATTGTCTAAACAGAAGCCTTTTAGCGCAAAGGGCTTTTAAGGATAAGGAAAGCACAGCTTTGCTAAACAGTATTACTCACCCTTATATAGGGGCTTTGTTTATTGCTAAGGTTAAGGCTTTGTCTGAAAAGGGTGCAACAAAAATTGTATTTGACGCACCCCAGCTTTTTGAAAGTAATCTTGATGTTATGTGCGACAGCATAGTATCTGTAATTGCTAACAGAGATTTACGGATAAATAGAATTATGGCAAGGGATAATATTACTTTGGAAAAGGCTCAAAGACGTGTGAATATTCAGCTTTCCGATGATTTCTTCAAAGCTAACAGTGATTATATAATAGAGAACAATAGGGATTTAGAAAGCCTTAGAGAACAGGCAAATATAATTATTAATAAGCTATAGAGAGGTGCTTATGGCACAGCGATATGCTAAAAAGAAAAAACACAGCTTTTTAAAAAACGTAATTATTATGTTTCTTTCGGTTGTTGTAGCTGCCGGAGCTTTTTATGTTATAACTCAAAATTTAAGCTGCGCTCAGCAAACTATTCAGGAGTCTATTTATCCAATTAAGTACAGGGAATATGTTGACACTTATTCTGAAAAGTATGACCTGGACAGGGCTTTGGTTTATGGGGTAATCAAGACAGAATCCGATTTTAATCCGGAGGCTGAAAGCCATGTAGGAGCAAAGGGACTTATGCAGCTTATGCCTGAATCCTTTGAATGGTTACAGGGACTTAGAAAAGAAGAGCTTGACGAAAGTATGATTTTAGATCCCGAAACCAACATTGATTATGGCTGTTATCTTCTTGATTATTTCAGAGATTACTATGGAGATATTTACACAGCTGTTGCCGCTTACAATGCAGGTTTTAAGGTTGGAGAGTGGCTTAAAGACAGCAGATACAGTAATGACGGCAAAACACTTATTGATATACCGTACAAGGAAACATCACAGTATGTGAAAAAAGTAAAGAAGTCAGAGAAAATGTATAATAAACTTTATTTCAGTTCAAAATGATATAGGGAGGTAAAAATTATGGATAATAAATGCAATGCAAAAGAGCTTAAGGAACAGCTTCTTATGAAATCCAAGAAAGGTATCGCAACTCTTACTGCTGAGGAAATTGCTAAGGCTGATAAGTTCTGTGAGGGATATAAGACTTTTCTTGACAAGTCGCCTGTAGAGCGTGAGGCTGTAAGCTATTCCCTTGAGCTTGCTAAGGCAAAGGGCTTTGTGGAATTTCAGCAAGACAAGGCGTATAAGGCAGGAGATAAGATATATTATGTAAATCGTGACAAGGCTATTGCTCTTGCAGTTATCGGTAAGAACGGTGTTAAAAAGGGTGCACGTCTTGCAATCGCACATATTGACTCTCCAAGGGTTGACCTAAAACCAAATCCTCTTTATGAGGAAAGCTCACTTGCACTTTTTAAAACTCATTATTACGGCGGTATAAAGAAGTATCAATGGACGGTAATCCCTCTTGCACTTCACGGTACTGTTGTAAAGCTTGACGGAACTAAGGTAAATATCTGTATTGGAGTTGATGAAAACGACCCTTGCTTCTGTATTACGGATTTACTTCCTCACCTTGCTCAGGAACAGGCTCAAAAGAAAATGGGTAAGATTATTGAGGGTGAAAACCTTAATGTTTTGGTTGGTTCCCGTCCTGTTCAGACAGATGATGAGGAAGGGGAGCTGGTTAAGCTTAATGTTATGAAGCTGTTAAACGAAAAGTACGGCATTGTCGAGGGTGATTTTCTTTCAGCAGAATTGTGCTTTGTGCCGGCATATAAAACAAGAGATGTAGGCTTTGACCGCAGTTTAATCGGTGGCTATGGTCACGATGACAAGGTTTGCGCTTATCCTGCCCTTATGGCTGCTCTTGATACAGAGGTTCCCGAAAACACCTGCATTACTTATCTTTGCGACAAAGAGGAAACAGGCTCTGACGGCAACACAGGTATGCAGAGCGATTTCTTAAGATATTTTATTTATGACTTAGCTAAGGCTGACGGTATTGAGGGTTACAGAGCCTTATCCCAAAGCAGATGCCTTTCTGCTGATGTTAATGCGGCCTTTGACCCAACGTACGCAAGTGCATATGAGCCTAAAAACTCAAGCTATATTAATCAGGGCGTTATTATTACTAAATACACAGGTCACGGCGGTAAGGGAGATACCTCCGATGCATCTGCCGAGTATATGGGCGAAATTCGTTCAATGCTTGAGAAAAACAATGTAATGTGGCAAACAGGTGAGCTTGGCCGTGTTGATTTAGGCGGCGGCGGAACTATCGCAAAATACGTTGCCAATATGAATGTTGAGGTAGTTGACTTAGGAGTGCCTGTGCTTTCAATGCACGCACCATTTGAATTGGTTTCAAAGGTTGACGTTTACGAGGCTTATCGTGCATTTTATGCTTTTTACAACTAATACCGATACCTAATTATCTAAGGTTTTAGTATAGACAACAATAATTAAAGCGGTTCAATTTTGAACCGCTTTTTATATGGTGTTTTTATATTAAAAATACTCCCACGTTTCTGTGGGAGTAAAAGAGAAAATCAAAATTCTATTCCGAATCTGGCCTGAACGCCCTTGTCATAAGGGTGGCGTATTTTCTTCATTTCAGTTATGTAATCAGCAAGCTCCAGTATACGTTTAGGAGGATTATGGCCTGTCAGTACAACCTCCATATTTTTAGGAGCGTTGGCGATAAATTCATATGCGTCGCCTTCACTTATCATATCAGCCTCAATAGCTGAGAAGATTTCATCCAATACTATCATATCGTACTTTTCGGTTAAAGCCTTTGTAACAGCGTCATCAAAAATTTTGCGGAATGTAACTGCTGCCTTGGCTTTTTCTGCCTGATCCATATTATATGTAAACTTTAGTTCCAAAGGGCAGAAAGTAAGAGAAATATTTTCTGTGTGGCTTAGTGTGTGACGTTCACCGGAAAATTCTGTTTTCAGAAACTGTACGAATAATACCTTCATTCTGCTTCCTGCGGCTCTGACAGCCAAGCCGATTGCAGCGGTAGTTTTACCCTTTCCGTCA
>CAMFZJ010000079.1 GCA_946004305.1 uncultured Clostridia bacterium
ACCTAACAAAAACAATTATACTTATTTATTGATTTTCACAATAGTCGAGTGCCTCGACACCCAATTCGAGCAGAAAGATTGATATTATCAAGTCTTCTTTGCCCGACCGTTTTCCGGAAAATTACTACAAAGTAAAAGCAGAGTGCCTCCACACCCAATTCCAGCAGAAAGATTGATATTATCAAGTCTTCTTTGCCCCACCGTTTTCCGGCAATTTCCTATAAATAAAAAACTATATCAGTTTTCCTATTGATTTTTCTGAAAAAGTATGTTAAAATTTTATCATACTGACACTGAAATATTACATTGAGGTGAAAGGCTCTACTTTAATATAGAAAATTGTATTGTGTAGCTGTGCCTTTCGGTGCAGCTATTTTTATTTGTGTACAATTTGAAAGGATAGATATGGAAACAAGAGTTGCTGCTATAAGCATTATTCTGGAAAGCCCTGAGTCAGTCCCTATGGTAAATGATATTCTCAGCAAATACAACCAATACGTTGTAGGCAGAATGGGAATCCCATATAAGCAAAGAGGGCTTTCAATTATCAGCATTGTCATTGACGCACCCCAGGACGTTATTTCTACAATGTCCGGCAAGCTGGGAAAACTACAGGGAGTAAGTGCAAAAGCCACTTACTCAAAGTATATATTCGGTGCCGATGAATAGACTTGTTGATAAGCTTGAAAAGGAAAAAATCTTAACTAAAGCCCAGTTTGTTCAGCTTATAAATTGTGATGAAACCACAAGAAAGTATCTTGCTGAAAGGGCTGACAAAATACGAATAGAAAACTACGGCAAGAACATTTATATTCGCGGGCTCATCGAGTTTTCAAACTACTGCAAACAGGATTGCTACTACTGCGGTATAAGAAAAAGCAACACAGAATGTCCCAGATACAGGCTTAGCTTTCAGGATATTATGGCTTGCTGTAAGGAAGGCTATGACCTTGGATTTCGCACCTTTGTACTCCAAGGAGGAGAGGACCCTTACTTTACTGATGACAGACTGTGTGAAATTATTTGTGCAATCCGTACAAACTACCCTGACTGTGCAATAACCCTTTCCCTTGGTGAAAAATCAAAGGAAAGCTATAAGAGGTTTTTTGACTGTGGAGCTGACAGATATCTACTTCGTCATGAAACTGCAAACAAGGAGCATTTTCAAAAGCTTCATCCTCAAAAGCAAACCTACGAAAGCAGAATGGAATGTCTTAGAGCATTAAAAGAAATAGGCTATCAGGTAGGCTGTGGTTTTATGGTAGGCTCCCCCTATCAGACTGCGGAAAATCTTGCAGAGGATTTGCTGTTTATAAAAGAGCTTAATCCCCAAATGGTAGGAATTGGGCCCTTTATCCCCCACTCACAAACCCCTTTCAAAGACTTTTCCCAAGGCAGTCTTGATACAACATTAAAAATGCTTTCCATAATAAGACTTATGCTGCCAAAGGTACTATTGCCTGCAACAACAGCTTTGGCAACAATTGATTCAAAGGGCAGAGAAAAAGGCATTTTGGCAGGGGCGAATGTTGTAATGCCGAATCTTTCCCCTGTTTCTGTAAGAAAAAAATATCAGCTTTATGACAACAAGGTCTGCACAGGTGATGAATCGGCTCAATGCAGACGCTGTCTTGAAGGAAGAATTAACTCTATTGGCTGCAAAATTGTAACTGACCGTGGCGATAGTAAAAATACTACAAATTAAAAAGGAAGTTTAGAAATGTATAATCCAAAATCATTAAAAGCAGAGGAATTTATTGACCATCAGGAAATTCTGGACACTCTGGAATATGCTGACAAAAACAAGGATAATTTTGAATTAATCGACAGCCTTCTTGAAAAGGCAGCTAAGCTTAAAGGACTTACCCACAGAGAAGCCTCTGTGCTTTTAGCCTGTGAAGACGAAAGCAGAATCAAAAAAATGTATGACCTTGCAGAGCAGATTAAAAAGGATTTTTACGGCAATCGTATTGTAATGTTTGCTCCCCTGTACCTTTCTAACTACTGCGTAAACGGCTGTGTTTACTGTCCTTATCATCTTAAAAACAAGCATATCTGCCGTAAAAAGCTTACTCAGGAGGAAATCAAAAACGAGGTTATCGCACTTCAGGATATGGGACACAAAAGGCTTGCAATTGAGGCAGGCGAGGACCCTGTAAACAATCCTATTGAGTATATTATTGAGTCAATCAAAACTATCTACAGTATCAAGCACAAAAACGGTGCTATCAGACGTGTAAACGTGAACATTGCCGCTACTACAGTTGAAAACTATCGCAAGCTTAAGGAAGCTGAAATCGGTACATATATCCTGTTTCAGGAAACTTACCACAAGGAAAGCTACGAAAAGCTCCACCCCACAGGACCAAAGCACAACTACGCTTACCATACTGAGGCTATGGACAGAGCTATGGAAGGCGGTATTGATGATGTAGGTCTTGGCGTGCTTTTTGGGCTGGAATTATACAGATATGAATTTGCCGGACTTCTTATGCACGCCGAACACCTTGAGGCTGTTCACGGAGTAGGCCCTCACACAATCAGCGTGCCTCGTATAAAACGTGCTGATGATATTGACCCTGATGTTTTTGACAACGGTATTGATGACGAAACTTTCGCAAAAATCTGTGCATTAATCAGAATTTGTGTACCATACACAGGTATGATTATTTCAACACGAGAGAGCAAAGAGGTGCGTGAAAAGGTAATCAGACTGGGTGTATCACAAATCAGCGGTGCTTCCCGTACATCTGTAGGAGGATATGCTGAGGGCGGTGAAGAAGAAAACAGTCAGCAGTTTGACGTGTCTGACCAAAGAACTCTTGACGAGGTTGTGTCCTGGCTTATGGACATTGGCTACATTCCATCATTCTGCACAGCCTGTTATCGTGAGGGACGTACCGGCGATAGGTTTATGACCCTTTGCAAAAACAGACAAATCCAAAACTGCTGTCACCCTAATGCACTTATGACACTTAAAGAATTTCTTATGGACTATGCAAGCGACCGCACTAAACAAATCGGTGAAAAACTGATTTTACAGGAGCTTGATAATATTCCAAACGAAAAGGTCAGACAGCTTTGCAAGGAGCATCTTGTTGATATAGAACACAACAAGCGAGATTTCAGATTTTAGGAGGTAATTATGACCCTTAACGAAACACCGAGTGCAAACAGACTTCACATTGGCTTTTACGGAAAACGGAACTCCGGCAAAAGCTCCCTGCTAAACGCATTTACAGGTCAGGAGGTTTCAATAGTTTCCGAGGTTGCAGGTACAACAACTGACCCTGTAAACAAAGCTATGGAAATTCACGATATCGGCGCTTGCGTGCTTATTGACACAGCAGGCTTTGACGATATTGGAGAGCTGGGAGAAATCAGAGTACAGAAAACCGAAAAAACTGCTGAAAAAACCGATATTGCAATTGTGCTTTTTTCGGGGGATGATATTACCCTTGAAACCAGATGGTATAACTTTTTCAAAAGCAAAAACATTCCTGTGCTCCCGGTAGTCAGCAAGGCTGATTTGCTTATTAACGGCAGCGCCTACACAGTTATGGTTGAAAGCAAAATCGGTACAAAACCAATTCTTGTAAGCTCTGTTGACAAAAGCGGAATCGACAGACTTAAAGAGGAGCTTATCAGGCTTATTCCGTCAGATTATAACTCTCCTACAATCACAGGCTCCCTTTGCGAGGACAACGACCTTGTATTACTGGTTATGCCACAGGATATTCAGGCTCCAAAGGGCAGACTTATTCTTCCTCAGGTTCAGACTATCAGAGAGCTTCTGGATAAAAAATGTCTGGTAATGAGCTGTACGACAGATAAGTTTACTGAGTCCTTAAAAGCACTTTCAAAGGAGCCGAAGCTTATTATTACTGACTCACAGGTTTTTGATTTTGTGTATAAAAACAAGCCTGCAAGCAGTATGCTCACAAGCTTTTCTGTTTTATTCGCCGCATATAAAGGGGATATTAAATACTACGTTGAGGGTGCAAAAGCAATCGACAAGCTAAATGAAAACAGCAAGGTTCTTATTGCAGAATGTTGCACTCACGCTCCTTTAAGCGAAGATATAGGCAGAGAAAAAATCCCAAGACTTTTAAGAAAACGTGCCGGAGAAAATATTACTATTGATATGGTATCAGGCACAGATTTTCCTGATGACTTAAGGGGATATGATTTAGTTATTCAATGCGGGGGATGTATGTTTAACCGCAAGTACATACTAAGCCGTATCGAAAAAGCCAAAGCGCAAAAAATTCCTATGACAAACTACGGCGTTACAATCGCCCACATTACCGGGATTCTTCCTAATATCTCAACCCCATAAAGTTTGAAACAATATAACAGATTCCGGTAAACCCTAAACACAAAAAGCTCTCCTGTTGGAGAGCTTTTGTTGTATCTGAATATCTTATTTCTAAATTCAGGCAAACGCACAAATATGGTATTCTTGCCGAAAACTTTTCTTTATTCTGTTACTCTTACCCTGAATTTAGTTGTTACTGTTGCCACGGTCTGTTTTGTAAATCCTATTTTTGCCTTTATTTTTACCTCTACAGACACAGTTGCAACACCTGGAGCCACTGCTGTAATAACTCCTTTTTCATCAATTGTAACAACATTTAGGTTATCAGACGTAAAGGTCGTATCAATTGAAACACCTGTCTCCTCCATTTCATTAGTTGCATCTCCCAAATAGGAGTCTAAATTCAAAATAGAGGAATCGGTTTCCCCAACCTTCATAGTAAGGTCTGCATCGTCAAATTTTATAGAAACTACGCCGCTCTTGAAGAATGTACCAAAACCGGTGCCGTCAGCCTCAACTTCAATGTAGTAGTTATAGGTTTCTCCCAATACTACGTCCTTGTCTGTGTACTTAGGCATCATCATCTGTTCATTTATTTCTTTTTCGCTTATACCCAATGCCACCATTAATGTCTTGTAATAATCAGAATACTCAACATTAACAGGCACACCTTTTTCAGCAGTTGCCGGATTAACCTCAGCTATTTTCTTATATGTCTTACTGTTTCCGACACTGCGGTAAATCTTGTAGTTCTTATAATCCGTTGCATTTGGTAAATATAAGCAAACGGCCTTGTAATCCTCGCTCATTCTAGCCAAAAACTGTACGCTCTCAACATAGTCAATCTTCTTGGAAGCTGAGCTATAATCACTTTTTGAAGAACCGTTTACAGCCTTTACCTTATACTTATAGGAAGCGCCTGAAGAAACGCTTGTATCTGAATATTTATTGGAAGATACTGTATCAATCTTCTTGTAAGAACCGGTTTTAGAGCCATTTACCTTTGCACGATAAACCTCATACTTCTTTGCGGCGGTTGACTTATTCCAAGTGATTTTTATATTATAATCATCTGAATTAGCCTTAACCTTTATACCGGTAGGTGCCTTAAGGCGAACTATTGTCTTTGACGCTGCGGCAGATGCAGAACCTCTGTATGCTGTTACTGTATATTGATATTTTTTGCCTGTCTTTGCCTTTTTATCAGTAAAGGAGCCGGCTTTAGCAGACTTAACTGTCTTGATAACAGAGGCTTTTTTTGCTGTTGAAAGTTTTCTTGATATTACATACTTTTTAGCTCCGCCGGCTTTTTTCCAGCTGATTTTAACTCCTTTTGAGGTATTGCTCAATGTTACTTTCGGAGCTTTTACCGTTGCAGCAGAAACCGTTACAACAGCCATTGTTGACATAAGCATCATAACTGCTAAGGCAGTACATAATAATTTCTTTAAAGTTTTCATAATCTCCTCCTATAAAATACTCACTAAGCACTACGGTCTTAGATTAATTATTCTACCGCAACTTAGTGTATGGATTGTTATGATTATACCACTTAGAATTCTGTCTCTTATACACATCTGACGCTGCCGACGATACTCCTTGTG
>CAMFZJ010000080.1 GCA_946004305.1 uncultured Clostridia bacterium
GAACAACGGTGAGTTCAAGCTTGATATTAAATTCTGTGCAGGAACAGAATAAGAATAATAAACTAAAATACTATATGGAATGAGGTGAGAAAATGGACAAATTACAAAAAAACCTGGTGGCATTCTTTACAGAAGTTACTAAGAATGTTAAAACCGGTAAAAGGCAGTTAATAATGTCCTGTATCTCACTTTTTCTTACTACAGCTATATTGATTTCCGCAGTATTCTGCTGGTTTTCCCTTCAGGAGGCTAATACTGTAGGTACAATGAATGTTGACGCAGGCAATGGTCTACGACTTAACTATAATAACAACAACAGCAATGTTGTAGAAATCACTCAGGATATGAGTTTTAGGCCTGTTTCCAGCGTAAAGGGTCAAAACCTTTATTTTCCATCTGACGGTTCTTTCTTTACAAAAGACACACTTGAAGAAAAAACAGAAGAAATAACCTATCGGGCCGCTACAGCAGGAGATAAGAATTTTTCCTTCCTGCAGTTTGACTTTGCACTGACTTCCTTTACTGACGGAACAGAAGTGTTTATTGATGAAAAAGAAACATATGTAAGAAATCATGATACTCAGGTTGCCATTCCTGCAATGAGAGTTGCCTTCCTTTATGACAACGGTAAAAATTCCGTTGTAATGAATCCTACAAAAAAGGAAAGATCTGTAAAGGCAGTTGACCTTGTAAACTTTGGTACAGGTGAATGTTTAAAAACCACAACACAGGTTTCCAGACCTTTCTCCTACTATACTGCTTCAAACGGCCAGTCCCTTTTTACACTTAAAGAGGGTGAAACACAGACAATGTCTGTTGTAATATGGCTTGAGGGTACAGACAAGGATTGTGTAAACGATATAATCGGAAATCAACTTGATATCAATATTAAGTTTACAACAACATGGAATAATATGGATGAAATCACATTCAAGGATGTTTCAGGTAATAAGTGGATATCCAAACTACTAAAGAATAATGCACAGCTTCAGCTTGTATATACCGATGCTAAAAATGTAGAAACAACCTATGATATGACAGGCTCCGGTGAAGAATTTACCTGCAAGATTCCAAAGACTATTGATAACGGAATAACCTTTAGATTAACAACTGCGAATAATAAATACGAATGGAAAACAGAGCCTGATGGAACGCCGTCAACCTATCGTGGTAAGAATGTTACATACTACGCAAAGGGAGAAGAGAAGGATCCTCGTGGTTACTGGAAGACTTCTGATACTGATAGCGACATAGAAATTAATGTTCCGGAAGAAGAATGGTAATAAACAGGGCGGTTTTATCCGCCCTGATAACAGATTTATATATAGAAAGGTGGTGCTACTATGAAAAAGACATATAATATTTTCAAAAAAATCGGAAGACGAAACCTTGCCATTACCATAGTGGCGCTCATTCTTACTTCAGTAATGTTGATTGGTGCAACATACAGTTGGATTGAAAATATTACTGCTGTTCAGATTACTAATAAACAACAAGACGGTACGGGCAATAATACCTCCACTCTTAAATTCGCAAGTGATATTGATGCAGGTGTAGTGCTTGGAAGCTGTGGACCCAATGGTATTATTCCGAATTACCCTAATATCAATGATGAATATGAATATACTACTGCTGTTAACCTAGGTTCTTATTTTAGTGAGTCCGGCGGTATGCACCTGACTACCTGTTCAGGTAACGGAGAAAGCTTCTACTTTAAAACTCTTAAAGGTAGTAGTGACGCTAAAAAATACCGCATTGGTACAGAAGATGATGAAAACGTAAACTACATTAGTGCAACATTTATGGTAAGCTCTCCTGACGCAGAGGTTGATATGTGGTTTAACGCTCCACCTAAGGTTAATCTTACCGACAGCAATAATAATACAGATTCTATTGCCAGATATTCAATCACAGTAGATGGTGAAACCAATGTTTACTCAAGCACCGGTGAAGAATACGCACATATTATTGACGCCGATGGCACAACTACTAAGATACCCGTTCGCAAAACAGCTGAATACACCTATGGACACAGCCAAAATGTTAAAGACGGAAAGAAAAACGGAAATGTTTTGTTCAGAGTTGGTGAAACACCAAAAAAAGTAACAGTCAGAATTTGGTTGCAATATGCTCCTGGAGAAGAAGAATATACTGACATTTATTCAGACGTAAAGCCCAATATTAATATGGTTCTTGTTTCTACTTGGGCTAAAACAAGAACAATTACTATACGAGATTGTACTTCACAAAATAAGAATGAGTATTGGATGTCAGGCAGTGACGGTGCAACATTGTTTGTTGCATTAGCTTCCGATACAAGTCGTTATTGGCAGGTTACCAATTGGAAAAACGGCACAGGTTCGGTTGATATTCCAAGTTACTATTACGCAGGAGAAAAAATTTGTGTAATTCGTTGTAGTGATAAGGGATGGAATAATGGTAATGTGCAATGTAATGGTATTTGGTGCTGGAACTATTGGGAAACCGAGCTTCCAAAAGGCTTTGAGAATTTGATGTTTAACATTGTTGGTAATACACCTGCCATAGATAACAACGGTGCACCAAATCAAAATGATACAGGTTATAGCTTTTGGGGTGTTGCAGAACAAATAACCGTGACTGATAATGTAGGACTGACTCATGAAGTAGGTGTTGATGCTAATAGAATGTTGGTCAGAGATGTAGATACCGGAAACTATTACCCTCTTTATGATACAGGAAACGGCTGGAGAGGATATATTCCAAGAACATCAGATAAAATTGAATTTTTATACAAAGAAGATACTTTCCAGAATAATGCAATTAACTCAAAAAACTCTACAAGTATTGGTGACAGCTGTTATCAGAATGAAGATCCTGATTACAGATGGGGATATACGAGCAGTATGAATAATCAAACCCGTCCATATAATGATGTAACCTACACTATATTATCAACCGATAGCGGTACATGGACTGATTTGATAGAAACCAACTATAGGCTTGCGGGCTATTTCAGCGGAAGTAGTAGTTGGACAGAGAATATTAAATTCTATAAAGAAACTAAAGACGATAAAGTTGCTTTTGCATATATAAATCTTAAGGCAGACAAACTAAGCCAAATTAAAGTAGTAGATGTATCTAACAGCGAAAATAAAAAGTACTACTCTAACAAAGGCGTTATGTGTAGGTCTAATAGCTCAGGTTGGTTAATGGAAACTACTGTTTCTCAGAATATGGGCTTTATTTCCGATGGCTATGACGGAACATATAAATTTGAGTTTAATACAGAAACTAAAAAACTTTCCGTTACCTATCCCGGTGGCGGCGATAAAAGCCGAGTATATCTTGTGACAAATTATGACGGTTATCTTAAGTACGCTTATATGTGGAAAGATGGTACTTCAAATAAAAACGCAGATTATCCGGGTCAGAAGATGGATAGTTTAGGAAATATTGATAGCTATTATATTTTTATTCTGAAATATCCAGACGGATTAATGCCTAATCGTGTTATCTTCTCCGGTCAGGGTAATGAAAACAATACAGATCAAAAATGGCAATCTATAGAGTTAGTTTTTAGTTCTTATCAGCTTTATACTAACCCAACAAAGCAGTAATCTTAACCTATAGTGTTCTTTCAGAGCAGGTTTTCTGCATTGAAAAAACTATTTTAATTAAGACGAGGTGATACCATGAACAAGATAAAAAAGCTTTTGATTTTATGTTTAGCAATAGTACTTTGCACTTGTTGCGTTGTGCCATCTTTTTCATGGTATGACCACAACGGCAAGAATGATCTAAGCTCAAATCCTAAAAATGCCATTAAATATTCCAGAGCCTTACCTGTTTACGGAGTTGTAAAGAATGAGAATGGGGATAACCTTACTATGACAACATACAAGGGTACCCTTGCCTCAGACGGCGAGGTGTCATACGATGAAGAAACAGTAATTAAATCTATTACAGCAGAAAAAAGTGCAGATCTCGCATCATATAATACTACCTGCTATAAATCAGTAATAAAAAACACTTCAAAAAAAGATGTTTCAGTTGGATTGTATATTGAAACTGCCAACTATGGTAGTGGTGAGGACGATATTTGCTTTGGTACTTCTGACCCAATTTGGAGAAGAATTACATCAGCTTCTATGAATACCCAAAATAAAACGAAGAAGATTTCCACAGGTACAATGCGCGTTTATTATAAAAAAAGTGTTTGGACTGAAGATAAATTCTATATAGTTGCATATAGTAATGATTTTAACCATAAGCTTTATCCTATGGCTACCTGTCCGGGTAATACTACGCTGTACTATTCGGATATTCCTTCTACATCAAAATACTTCTTCGTCACTTGTGAAGAAGATGTAGAACCAAGCCGTGACTATAGACGTACAAATGAAATTAGTAAAAGCGGTATTTCCCTGGATACTACTGCAAGTAAATGTATCTATCTCCAAGAGGGCGAAATGGTTCCCGACAGCAATAATTCTGTTAAAAAGTATATGAAAGCTTTTTCAAAAGATATAAGCGGTACTAATATTGCTAATTTTGTTGATAGTTTATATTTAAGTACAGATACATTAAATGACGCAAATAAAGGCAGTGTTGCCTTGACAAAGGGAACTGACTATATCGGCAGCAGTATTGAATATAGCTCTAATAATATCGGTATAGCAACTGTTGATGCAGACGGTAACGTAACAGGTAAAGCAGAAGGTACTGCAGTTATCACCACAACTGTTACCGGTACTCACGGCGATAAATACGAAGTAAAAACTACCGTAAACGTACAAAACCCATCTAAAACAGTTCCTTTGGTTCAGAATATTTTGGTACCGAAAAATGGAGAAGCTTCTGTTTGCTGGTATATTGATAATAAAACCGGGAAAACTTTGACTGACATTAAGCTTATGCTCACCCTGTAACAGGAGAAGAATTTGGAAAAAACAAAAGCAAAATCAAGCCCCTTACATATAGTTAAAAATATACTTTTTGTTGTTACATTCGTTATTTTAGTAGTGGTAATGATTATGACCGTTACTATGAGAATTAACGGAGAAACTCCATCAATTTTCGGCTACTCGGTTTTCAGAGTAAGTTCAGGAAGTATGGAGCCTGAGCTTCAAATTGGCGATGTAATTCTAATGAAAGAATGTGACCCAATGGAGCTGAAAATAGGGGAAATTGTAACATACAAAGGCGTATACGGCGAGATGGCGGGAAAGGCTGTAACTCATAGGGTAGTTAAAGAGCCTTTTATAAAGGGAAATGATTATTATATTCAGACAAAGGGTGACGCAAGCCAGGTTGTGGATTATGATGTAAATGTAAACAACGTAATGGGAAAGCTTGAAATGAAGATGCCTTTTCTAAGCTGGATGTATGGAATTTTCGTAACACCTTTTGGGCTTTTAATCATTATTGTATTAATAATAGGCGCATTTTTTAATGAGATAATCAACTTTTTCAGGGCTTTGGCAGGAGATATTCCTGAGGAGAATAGAGAAAGCGTTCAGGACATTATTGCAAGAATACAATCTGAAGATAATTCTGAAAATCCTCCACAGGATAAGGGAAAAAATCAGAATGAAAAACCGGATTAATAGTATAGTATAATAAATAATCATAAGGG
>CAMFZJ010000081.1 GCA_946004305.1 uncultured Clostridia bacterium
CACCGTTACATAAACCGGCGTCACCTGCTACAACGTGGAATGTACCCTCTGCAGGCAAAGTAGGAACTTCTGTTGGCGCCTGAGTTGGAGCTTCTGTTGTTGGCTGTGGAGTTGTTGGTTGTGGAGTTGTTGGCTGTGGAGTTGTTGGTTGTGGAGTTGTTGGTTGTGGAGTTGTTGCTGTTGTAGCTGTAGAATCGGAAATCATTGTTATTGAGGAAGCAACATCAGCTGCACCCTGGGAAGTAACAACGCTGTTTGATACATAGCTTTTTTCTATAGAATCAAGCTCTTGGATATTAAGCTTAACATCAGCAGTACCTGTAGCACCACTCTTAACTGTAAAGGTTAAGGAAATAAGAGTGTTGCTGTTTTTAAAGTCATAAGCACCATCCTTGTTTAGAGTGTCAATACGAGTAAAGTTGAATGACATTGAATTTGATGATACGTTTAAGTTAGCAACAGCACTGTTTGAAACAACAGGGAACATAGATGCGTTTGTATTATAAGCCGGATCCAGAGAAAGCTTTGTTGAATCGTATGTTACTACACCTTGTCCATCAACAAGATTAGCTTTAGCATTAAGATTAAACTTAACTGT
The DNA here is from genome assembly GCA_946004305.1 of uncultured Clostridia bacterium. Lineage (GTDB taxonomy): Bacteria > Bacillota > Clostridia > Oscillospirales > Acutalibacteraceae > Ruminococcoides. The sequence continues at coordinate 599 of CAMFZJ010000081.1, forward strand.
AACTGTATTTCCTGTAACATCTATGCTTTGAACATCTGAGTTAAGGTTAGATGAAGCATTAACGACTAACTTTTGTGCCTGTGTAGGTGCCTGTGTAGGTGCTTGAGTAGGAGCCTGTGTCGGAGCCTCAGTAGGTGGGTCAGTAGGAGCAGTTGTAACAACCTGTTCTGCAATTACAGAAGTTGTAGATGTTACACCTTGAGTAACTACCTTGCTGTTCTCTATATAGTTCTTATCTACAGAGTCAAGCTCTAATACATCAAGATATACACTTGCGTTTCCTGTAGCGCCATCCTTAACTGTGAAAACTAATGTTACAAGTGTACCGCCGTTTGTAAAGTCATATTTACCCTGCTTGCTTGTCTCGTCAATACCCAAGAAGTTAAACTTCATCTGGTTGCCGGAAGACTTAAGATTTGAATAAATGCCTGAAGTAGCAACAGGGAACATTGATGTGTTTGTATTGTAGGTTGCATCAAGAGAAAGCTTTGATGAGTCATATGTTACTATAGCCTGACAATCGGAAACCATTTCCGAAGCCTTTAAATTATATGTAACTGTAACGGTTTTTGAGCCTACCTCACTGCTCTGAGCAGCTGTATTAAGGTTGGAAGAAGCAGAAACAACCAGCTTATCCCCTACAGGAGTTGTTACAGTAGCAGTAGTTGCAGGTGGGTCAGTAACTACAGGAACGGTAGTAGGAGCTTCTGTTGGCTCTTGTGTAGGTTCCTGTGTCGGAGCTTGTGTCGGAGTCGGTACATCCCCGCCGCCTGAATACTGTGACCATGTAACATCAAACTTATAGTTTGTGCTGTTAGGCTTAGCAATCATATTGTTGCCCTGAAAAGCAAGATTATCAGATTGAGCTTCATTTGAGCCTTTGTTAAAAATAATCTCTTTTCCATCCATAGGCATAGTATATGACCAAATATCTCCGCCTACATTTGTCATTTTCTGTCCCGGCCAATCGCCGTTGTTATTGCCACCGTCCCATGTGTAGCAATAAACCTCTGACCATTTTGTAACAGAGTTGTCGAAATATACAACATCTCCGCTTGCAGCAGAAACACTCACGCCGGCAACTGATATTACAGATGCCAGTATAAGAACTGCAAGTAAAATACTCGTTAATTTCCTGAATGATTTCATAACGAAAGCATCCTCCTTCTAAAAAATTATTCAGTTTATTGTACCATTACTAAAAACTTATTACTATTGGCAAAATAATCAAAATCCATTTTCTTTTTTGTTTATTGTGCCAAAAAGAATAAATAACGGAAAAAAATAAGCAAAAAAGTACTGCGCAAAATCCATTTCTTTGCTCAGTACTTTAAACTTTTCATCTTATTCTTCAATTGCTTTGTTAAGCTTAGCAGCCTGTCTGCCTCGTTTATAACGATACAACACATTCTCTGCCCACTCTCGGTCAATCCTTATAAAGCCCTTGAGCTTTTTGTCCTTAACTGCAAGCTGGTTTACAACACTTACGGATTTGCCGTATATTTCAAGACGTGCGCTCTGTACATAAGGCTCTTTTTCCTCCCCTATAAAAAACGTAAATCCCATTGTGTTATTTTCGCTGTTATACATTGAAAGGTAGCCTTCTGTTACTTTTTTATTTTTGTGCTTTTTGGCAACTGCTTCTGAAATAGCAAGCTTTGTAAGCTCTACAGCCATATCGTCAAGACCGCTTTCAAATATAAAAATCTTTTCCTTAAATGTATTAAAGTCAGGAACAATGCGCTTATCAATATGCTTTAATGTTTTAAACTTTTCCTCCAAAGCCTTATCAGCAAGCTGAAAATGTTCAATTTTTGGAATAAGATAAACCATAAAACGGTTTTTCATATCATTATATAGGATAGGATAGGTAAGTCTTGCGCTGTATCCACAACTGTGGCAAGTCCATTTAAACAGGCTTTCATTCATAGCCTGTTCCCTTAATTCCTTATGGTTTGTTACATTTATACTTGTGTAAAGCTTTGCTTGTGTGCTTTCGTTACATTTAGGGCATACTATGCTTTTTTTGATTACATTTGCCATAAGAATACCTCATTTCCAAAAGTATTATAACAATTGCCAAAGAAAGTAGCAAGTAATTTTCAAAAAAACATTGATTTATTCTTAAATATCTGCAATAATATAAGTGTATAAAAATCATAAGGAGATTATTATGGCTATATTTGAATCAATCAAAAGCGGATTTTCCTGTGCTGTAGAAACAGTAACAGATGTTACCCATTCATTAATAGAAAAAAACCGTACAAACGCACAGCTTAATAGGCTTCGCTCTATTATGAAAAGCGAGTGTGAAATGATTAACCGTGCCTATATTACACTGGGCAAAAAATATTATGAAAACAAGCAGAACGGTAAAACCGATATTTGTGAAAACGAAGAAGAGCTGTTCAAGATTATTGCTGAATCAAAAGCGCATATAAAGAAAATCAGAGAACGCTATCGTCAGGTTCTTGAACGTCAAACAGTTGAGATTGCGAAAAAGTACGAAATCGCCGATTTGGAGGATATTACTGTTGCTTGCTCCAACGAAGACCAGTATGAGGTATCACCTTTTGATGTTGAGGCTACAGCAGAGGATATTATTCTCTCTGAATCTGATGAGGCTGTTGAGGAGCCTTTGGATAATACGGAGGCGCCGAGACCTGCTGTTGATACAGAAACTGAGGAAGCAGACACATTTTAATAATTTTGATTCTTTTGAATATTTTAGTATCATAAAAATTTAAGGGCTATCGTTAGATAGCCCTTTTGTTGTACCATTATTTGATTTTATTTAAAAGCGATTACTTGATAACTCTTACCTTGATTACATCAGCTACAGCCTCAACAGCAGCAACAGAAGAATCATCATTAGCGTCAACAACTGCATAACCGTAGTTACCGCGAGTCTTAGCCTCAACGGCAATCATACCTGAAACAGCAGCAGTAATGTTCTTAACAGCGTCATCAGAAGCTTTAAACATTACGCAGTAACGAACTGCACCTGATTTTGCCATTGAAACTGCAGGATAGTTTACGGAATTAACAATGTTACCGTTTTCAAGGTAATCCATAACCTGATCGGCAGCCATAATTGCACAATTGTCCTCACTCTCAGGAGTTGAAGCTCCAAGGTGAGGCATACAGATTACACCTTCCTCAGCAAGAACATCATCAGTAGCAAAGTCTGTAACATACTTAGCAACCTTACCGGTCTTAATAGCTTCAAGAACAGCAGTAGAATTAACAAGACCGTCACGGCTGAAGTTAAGTATTCTTACGCCGTCTTTCATTTTTGCAATCATATCTGCGTCTACCATATCCTTAGTAGAGTCCATAAGAGGAACGTGGATTGTCAGGTAGTCGCAAGAAGTCATAACTTCTTCCTGAGTTTTCATAACCTTAACAGAGGGGTTAAGCTTTAAAGCATTGTCAACTGAAAGGAACGGGTCATAACCGATAACCTTCATACCCAAAGCAACCGCAGCATTAGCAACTAAAATACCGATAGCTCCTAAGCCTACAACGCCTAAGGTTTTGCCCATAATCTCAGGACCTACAAACTGACCTTTGCCTTTTTCAGCCATTTTGCCGACAGAGTCACCGTTGCCCTTTAGAGTTTTAGCCCAGTCAATACCCTCAACTACTTTTCGAGAGCTTAAAAGCAGACCTGCAATAACAAGCTCTTTTACAGCATTTGCGTTTGCGCCGGGAGTGTTGAATACTACAATACCCTTGTCAGCACAAGCCTCCTTAGGAATATTGTTTGTACCTGCACCGCATCTGGCAATAGCCAAAAGTGACTCAGGCATTTCCATTTCGTGCATAGAAGCAGAACGTACCAGAACAGCAGCAGGGTCCTTAACATCATCACCAATGTTGTAGTTTTCCCCCATACGATCTGTGCCGTTTGGTGAAATTTTATTTAAAGTAAGAATATTATACATTGAAAAAACCTTCTTTAGTTTATTTTTAGGTTGAATTATTTATTTTCAGCTTCAAACTTCTTCATAAATTCAACAAGCTTTTCTACACCTTCAATAGGCATAGCATTATAAAGAGAAGCACGCATACCGCCAACTGTACGGTGGCCCTTAAGATTTACAAAGCCTGCGGCAGTAGCTTCCTTAACAAACTTTGCGTCTAAGTCAGCGTCACCTGTAACAAAAGGTACGTTCATAAGAGAACGGTCCTTCTTCTCAACTGTACCCTTGAACATTTCGCTCTGGTCAAGGTAATCGTAAAGAATACCGGCTTTTTTCTCGTTGTGAGCCTTCATAGCCACAAGACCGCCCATTTCTTTAACCCACTTGAAAATCTTGCCACAAATGTAGATGTCATAGCAAGGTGGTGTGTTATAAAGGGAATCAGCGTCAGCCTGAGTCTTATATTTCATCATTGTCGGTGTACCCGGGAGAACATCATCAGTAATTAAATCCTCACGGATAATAACAACCTGTAAGCCTGCAGGACCTGCATTCTTCTGAACACCTGCATAAATAACGCCGTACTTTTCAACGTCAACAGGCTCTGAAAGGAAGCAGGAAGATACGTCAGCTACCAATGGCTTACCCTTTGTGTTAGGAAGCTCATGGAACTTTGTACCGTAAATTGTGTTGTTCTCACATATATATACATAGTCGGCATCTTCGCTGATAGGAAGATCTGAACAATCAGGGATATATGAGAAAGTCTTATCCTCTGATGTAGCAATTTTGTTAGCCTGGCCGTAAATCTTAGCCTCAGCAAATGCTTTCTTAGCCCATTGACCTGTAACTATGTAATCAGCAACCTTGTTTTTCATAAGGTTCATTGGGATTGCAGCAAACTGTAGGCTTGCACCACCCTGAAGGAAAAGAACCTTATAATTATCAGGGATATTCATAAGCTCTCTTAAATCTTTTTCAGC
>CAMFZJ010000082.1 GCA_946004305.1 uncultured Clostridia bacterium
GATTCCTCTACGTCTCGTGGGCTCGGAGATGTGTATAAGAGACAGATGTTAATAAATTCTTATCGTTAATACTTACTCTTGCAATACTTTGTTCAGCTTTTGTATTCAGTGCTGTCTTGGTTAGCGCTGCTACATATGTATATTATGGGGATTTTAAGTGTGAAGTTTTAGGCAACAGTAAACTAAATATCGCCGGCTATGAAGGAACAGATACCGATATTTCTCTTCCTACACAGCTGGGTACAAATACTGTTGTTGGTATTTCAGCAAACGCCTTTGAAGATTCAACTCTTAATTCTGTTACTATACCTGAAGGCTACACTTCAATAGGTAACTATGCTTTTTATAATGCTGATTCTATTACATCTATTACTTTGCCTTCAACTATTACTTCATTAGGTGTCTATCCATTCAGCAATTCCGATAAGCTTGCTAATGTGGACATTACCAAAGCAACTTCATTAACCGCACTTCCAACAGGCTTCCTTATGGGTTGCACATCATACAAATCTTTTCTTGTACCGTCAAATATTTCAAAAATCGGAATGTATGCTTTCAGCAAATCTGCTGTATCAAGCGTAACATTCAGCAATCCTGACGCTAAACTTGATTCTTATGTTTTCCAAAATTGTGCTTCATTAAGCAATGTTGTCTTACCTGATAATCTTACAACTATTCCCGACTATACTTTCAACAGCTGTACCAATTTAAAAACAGTAAACATACCAAATAAAGTAACATCACTTGGTAATAGAGTTTTCTACAATTGTACAGGTCTTGAAACAATAGTGCTTCCGGACAAAGTAAAGACGATTGGTGTAAGAACATTTTCAAATTGTTCTTCGTTAAGTTCTCTCAAACTTTCCTTAAATCTTACATCAATTGGAAATTACGCTTTTGCAAATTGCTCTGCTTTAACTGATTTAGAGCTTTCACCATTCTTAAGTTCTCTTGGTTCAAATGTGTTTGACGGTTGCAGTGGTATTCAAAAACTGTTCGTTCCTGCTTCAGTAACTTCTATAGGAAGCAATTGCTTCTATCCTGCAATTCAGCAAACAATGACTGTTCAGGTGCTTAATAATTCAGTTGTAAAAGATTATTGTGAAACTTCATTTGTCCAGTATGAAGTATTGGATATTCTGAAGGGTGACTTTAACTTAGATGGTGAAGTAAATATTCGTGACGTAACATCTATTCAAAAATATTTGGTTGGAACTGAAAAACATTCTTATCAGGCTATCGGTCTTGCAGATGTATTAAAAGACGGTCAGCTTGATGTCAGAGATGTATCTAAAATTCAGAAATTTATTTCCAAGCAAATTGATACATTAGATTAATTTGAATATTAAAGGCAACTATTAAAGTTGCCTTTTTTTATTCTTTGATATATAATATAACTGCTAATATTATTATGAGGTATTGTTATGAAAATTAAGGATAATTTTATTTTAAGGAAAATATCGGATGCATTTGTAGTTGTGCCTATCGGAGATGCAGTAGTGGATTTCAGCGGACTTATTAATCTTAATGAAACAGGTGCATTTTTATTTAAAAAGCTCCAAGACGGTGCAGAGGAAAAAGACCTTGTTAATGCCCTGTTAAATGAATACGATGTTGATGAAAATACTGCAAAAGAAGATGTTAAAAAGTTTATTGATAAATTAAAGGATGCTGACCTAGTTGAATAAAAATGTAAATCTTAAGGATTTTATTGAAGTAATGAAAGAACAGCTGGACGCAGGTAAAAAAGTGTCCTTTGTTCCTCACGGCAATAGTATGAGACCGATGCTCCGGGATGGTACAGATATGATAATTCTTAAAAAGCCTGAGGGCAGACTTCAACTTTTTGACGTAGCACTCTATTATCGCAGGGAAACAGACAACTATGTTGTCCATAGAGTAGCAAGCTTTCAAAAAGACGGCTCATATGTTATGCTTGGTGATAATAATTACCAACGTGAATATAACATTCGTGATGAAGATATAATCGGCGTTGTAACCGGCTTTTATCGTAATGGTAAAATGTATAGTGTTCATAATTTAATTTACAGACTATATAACAATGTTTGGTTTTATTCAAGACCCATAAGACATTTAGTTTTAAGAGTAAAAACAAAAATCAGGAGCAGCAAATGAAAATTCGTGAAAAGCTATCAACCTCTTATTTTAAAGAGTTGAAAAATTTTGACAAAGAAACTACTATGTGGATTGTTAAAAATTCTCGTAGTCAGCTTTTCAACATAATACTATTAGCTGTGCTTTACAGCGTTATGGCTTATTCAGGAGTGTTAATGGCACAGCTTTCCAGAGGTATTGTGGACTCTGCCGCTTATGAGCGTAACTGGAACGGAGTAATTTTCTTTGGATTACTGCTTTTGCTCCTTACTCTTTTTCAGGTTGCTCTGAGGATTTTATCGAATATTACAAACTTTAATATTAATGCAAAGCTGGAGATTGCTCTCAAAACCAAGCTTTTTAATACAATGCTTAAAAAGGATTATTCAAAGATTACATCTTTTCATACCGGCGAGCTTTTGAACGTCCTTACAAGTGACATCAATGTTATTACGGGAACAATAACTTCTATCGTTCCAAGCGTTTGTTATTTTATCGTTAAGCTTGCAGGTGCATTTATAATTTTGTTTTCCATTGACTGGAAGTTTGCCATTGTGCTTTTTGTAGGAGGAGCTTTACTAATGCTTGTTGCTCTTTTGTTTAAAGGCACCCTAAAGAATCTTCACAAAAAAGCACAATCTACAGACGGCAAAACCCGTAGCTTTTTGCAGGAGTCTTTGGCTAGCATACTTGTAATTAAAGTTTTCAATGCTTATGACAGAATTAAATCCGAGTCTGACAAGCTTCAAATGGATAACTTCAAAGTAAAAAGAAAGCGTAACTATATTTCAATTTTTGCTTCAACAGGCTTCAGCTTTGTTTTTGCCGCTGCCTATTTGTACGGTCTGGTGTGGGGTTCTTTCTCAATTCTTTCCGGTGTAATTACATATGGTGTTTTAACAGAAATACTTTCTCTTGTATCTCAGATTCAGTCCCCGATACAGGGATTAACATCAATACTACCAAGCTATTATCAGGCTTTAGCTTCCGCAGAAAGAATTATGGAATTTGAAAAATTCCCTGATGAGCATACAGAGAAAAATAACCAAAATATTGATATTAATAATCTATATAATAATTTATCCTCAATTGAATTTGATAATATTACCTTTAGCTATGACAGGGATACGGTCCTTGAAGAAACCAGCTTTACAATTAATAAAGGTGACTTTGTAGTAATTACCGGTATTTCCGGTATCGGAAAAAGCACTTTGACCAAGCTGTTGCTTGATGTATTCCCTGTTAAAAGCGGAGAGATATACCTAAAGTTGAAAGACGGCTCTAAGGTTATTGTGGATAAAAATATTCGTTCAATGTTTGCTTATGTTCCTCAAGGTAATTTCCTTTTGTCAGGAACAATCAGGGAGAACATTTCCTTTGTACGTCCTGATGCTACTGATGAAGAAATAATGTCAGCAGCAAAAATTGCCTGTGCAGATTTTATAAATGAACTGCCTGAGGGACTTGACACAGTAATAGGGGAAAAGGGGCTGGGACTTTCAGAAGGTCAGGTTCAGCGAGTTGCGATTGCAAGGGCTATAATCTGTCAATGTCCTGTAATTTTACTTGATGAGGCAACCTCGGCTCTTGATGAAGCAACAGAAATTCAGCTCCTCAAGAATATTGAATCCTTAAAAAATAAGACCTGTATTCTAATTTCACACAAAAAAGCCGCAAATCAGGTTTGCAATAAGGAAGTAAGAATACAGGATAAAAAGATTATTGTAAGAGATATTTAGTATGGATATTGCCCTAAACAGCCAAATGAAGCAGGTTTATACCTATTATATAGACTTGCTTTCTGCAACAATTAACAACGAAGAATTACCTAAACCGATAGATAAAATAAACTGGGAATTTATTGTGCGTCACGCTCAGCGAAATTCTGTTCTTAACATTTTGGGCTATGCTGTAGGAAAGCTTGAAAACAAGCCTCCTGAAAGCATAGTAAAGGTAATAGAAAACGAAAGACGTTTCAGTATATTAAAAGAAACCTCACAGCTTGTAGAGGTGGAAAAAGTGCTTGAAGCTTTTGAAAAATCATCAATAAAAAATCTGCCCCTAAAGGGTTATTTTATGAAACACCTTTATAATCAGACAGATTTAAGAACAATGACCGATGTTGACATTTTGGTTAATAAAAAGGATTTCAAAAGAATAACTAAGGTTTTTCAGGAGTTAGGCTATACAAAATGCAGTATTTTAAATTCAAATGAAATTCACTTTAAAAAGGATTTGCTTTATTTTGAAATCCAATGTGACCTAAATGAAAACGATGACAGCTTTTATGATGATATATGGGATAATGTAAATCTCAGAGAAGGCTACAAGTATTCATACTCAATGAGTCCTGAGGATTTTTATGTATATATGGTTTATCATTGCTCAAAGCATTTCAGTTCAGGCGGTATAGGAATCCGTATGCTAATGGATATTTATGTTTTTCTAAGCAAATATCCAAAGCTGAATTTTAATTATGTTAATTCTTGTTTTGAAAAGCTGAAAATCACCACATTTGCTGAACGGCTCAAAAAATTATCGGAAAATTGGTTTTCAAATGACAAAACCGTAATTGATAATTTCGGCGAGTTTATTCTCTATTGCAGTACATATGGATTAAGGGATGTTTATTTCTATCAGGATTCTTCCCGAAATAAAAAGAATTACTGGCTCAAACAGGTGTTTATCCCATACAGTAAAATGAAAAATACTTATTCTTACCTTTCAAAAGCACCTTTTCTACTGCCCATAAGCTGGATTCAGTATTGGTTTACACGCTTGTTTATCAGCAGAGATATTCAATTAAAAAAAGGATTTTCTGACAGAGCCGAAAACCTTAGCGACCAAAATGCTCAGTTTGTTGACAAGCTTATGAGCGAACTTGAAATAATTTGATTTTTAACATTAAAAGGCACTATGCAAATTTGCATAGTGCCCGTGCTTTTTATGAGGTTTTATGACCTTCCGCCGGTAAGTAACTTATGAATAGGTCTAAAGAGCTTTCTTACAGCCATACTTACGATAATACAGAAAGCTATAACCGAAATCGGCAAGCATATAAACAAAATAACGTGTCCAAAGCTTGACTCTAAATCAAATAAAGCAACCTGATAAGCAATGTGGAGCAACGGCTCGTGAAGAGCATAAATAAAGAATAAATGTCCTGTCATAAGCAACAATACTTTTTTGTTGGCAATTCTCTTAATAATATGATCGAAAATCAGCCACATTGCAATTATACCCACAATTTCATTAACCTTGCATATTCCTGTCATAATCATCGAGTAAGAAAAATCCTTTGGGGCGGAAGCTGCAAGAACAGTAAACAGTGCACTTAATAATATCCAGAA
>CAMFZJ010000083.1 GCA_946004305.1 uncultured Clostridia bacterium
ATTCCTCTACGTCTCGTGGGCTCGGAGATGTGTATAAGAGACAGGTACACAGGAGGTAATTTATTTTGAATAATAAGATGAATGAATTTTTTGATAGTATAAAAGGTAAAAAAGTATGCTTTGTAGGTATTGGAACAAGTAATATTCCATTAATAGAGATGTTTGCTAAAAAAGGAGCTATAGTATCTGCTTGCGATAAAAAAACATTTGAAGAATTAGGCGAAAACTCAATTAGAGCTAAAAATGCCGGTGCAGAGCTAATATTAGGTGAAAACTATCTTGATAACATAGATGCAGACATACTGTTCAGAAGTCCGGGTACTCCTTTTTTTAGACCTGAGTTAGAAGCTCTTAAGAAAAAGGGCGTAGTTGTTACATCTGAGATGGAGGTATTTTTTGATTTATGTCCCTGTAAAATTATTGCAGTAACAGGCTCAGACGGTAAGACAACAACAACATCTATTATTGCAGAATTTTTAAAATCATCCGGTAAAAATGTACACTTAGGTGGAAATATAGGAACTCCCCTTTTACCTATAATTGAGAGTATAAGTTCAGAAGATTATGCTGTAGTTGAGCTTTCCAGTTTTCAGCTTATCTCTATGAGGAGAAGTCCGGACATTGCAGTAGTAACTAATCTTGCACCTAATCACCTTGATATACATAAGGATATGCAGGAATATGTTGACTCTAAGAAAAATATTATACTTCATCAAAATGCATTTTCAAAAGCAGTATTGAATCTTGATAATGAAATTGCTAACAGCTTTTCTTCTGATGTTAGAGGTCAGCTTTCAAAATTTTCTCGTAAATCTACAGTAGAAAACGGAGCTTATCTTGATAATACAACAATAATATATAATGAATACGGAAAAAAGTATGAAATTATGGATATAAAGGATATAAAAATCCCCGGTATGCATAATGTTGAAAACTATCTTGCTGCCATAAGTGCAGTATGGGGGATAGTAGATCTAAATACAATTATTAAAGTTGCTAAAGAATTTAACGGAGTTGAGCATAGAGCAGAATTTGTAAGAGAAGTTGATGGTGTTAAATATTATAATGACTCAATTGCGTCAAGCCCAACAAGAACAGCTTTAGGTACGTTGTCACTATATAATGAAAAAATAATTATTATTGCAGGAGGTTATGACAAGCATATACCCTATGAGCCTTTAGGACCTGTAATATGTGATAAGGTTAAGGTATTAATCCTATTAGGCGATACAGCACCTAAGATTGAAGATGCAGTTAAAAAATCAGATAATTATTCAAACAATAATCCTGTAATAATAAATGTAAATAATATGGAAGAAGCAGTATTGGCTGCTAAAGAAAATGCAGTTTCAGGTGATATAGTATCATTATCGCCTGCAAGCGCCAGCTTTGGTTTATATAAAAACTTTATGGAACGTGGAAATCATTTTAAAGATATAGTAAATAAACTGTAAGGATAATTATGAAAGAATTAATTTTTGAACTTTGTAGTTGCAATGGTGTATCAGGAGATGAAAACAACATTGCAAAGCTATGTGCAGAAAAGCTAAATAAATACGGTAAAGTAACAATAGACAGCAATAATAGTGTTGTAGCTGTTGTTGGTAATGCTAATGCCGATAAAACTATAATGCTGGACGCCCACATTGACCAAATCGGCTTTATAATAACAGAAATTAATGAGAACGGCTTTTTAAAAGTAGATAAATGCGGAGGAATAGATTTCAGAACTCTTTTAGGAGCACCGGTAAAAGTTTTTGGTAAAGAAGAACTTGACGGAATTGTTTGCTGTATGCCTCCTCATTTGTCAGACGGCAATGAGGATAAAGCAATAGATTCAGATAAAGTATGGATTGATTTAGGATTACCTGCAAATATTGTTAATGAAAAGGTATCAATAGGTAATACTGTTACATTTTATAACAATCCAAAGTTATTGCTAAACAACAGAATTTCATCGTCTGCACTTGATAACAGAGCCGGGGTTGCTGCTATTATAAAAGCTTGTGAACTTATTTACAACATAGATTTACCATATAAGGTAGTAGTACTTTTATCTTGTCAGGAGGAAACCTATGCCGCAGGTGCTAAAACAAAGGCTTTTGAGTATGAGCCTGATGAATGTATATGTGTAGATGTAAGCTTTGCCAATCAACAAGGGATAACTGACAGCTATTCTAATATAGAACTTGGTAAAGGTCCAATGCTTTGCTATTCATCAACACTAAATAAAGATATGACGAATAGGCTTAAATCAATTGCACTTTCTGAGAATATTCCAACACAGATTGAAGTATGTTCAGGAAGAACAGGTACAAATGCAGACCATATTGCAACAAGCAGGTGTGGAATAAAAACTACAGTACTTTCAATACCGCAGCGCAATATGCACACCCAGGTTGAAATTGTAGATATAAAAGATGTAGAAAACACATCAAAGCTTATAGCAAATTATATTATTTCAGGAGGTGTTTAAATGAAAAACTTAACACTTCTAAAAAAGCTATGTCTTGCAAATGGTATTTCCGGAGACGAAAAAAACATCAGAGAAATAATCATCAACGAAATAAAAGAATATGCTACGGATATTACAATTGATAATCTAGGTAACCTTATAGTATATAAAAAAGGGAAGAATACACCTAAAAACAAGCTAATGATTTCCGCACATATGGATGAGGTGGGATTTATTGTAACTAATATTACTTCAGATGGCTATATAAATTTTGATGAAGTTGGTGGAATTGACAGACGTGTTGTATTAGGAACAAATGTGCTTATTAATAATAAAGTTAATGGAGTAACTTCCGTAAAACCTGTGCATCTATGCAGTAGCGATGAAACTACTAAGATACCTTCATATACTGATATGTGCATAGATATAGGAGCAAATAATAGGGAAGAAGCTGAAAAGTCAGTTTCATTAGGTGATAGTATCACATTTGAGTCTTTCTATTTTGAAAATGACTATACTATTAAATCAAAAGCGCTGGATGACCGTCTGGGCTGTTTCATTATGATAGAAATGATAAAAAAGGAACTACCTTATGATATGTACTTTACCTTTGTTGTACAAGAAGAAGTTGGTTTGCGTGGAGCAAAGGTAGCTGCATATAGAGTAAATCCGGACTATTCAATTGTCCTTGAATCTACAACAGCAGCGGATGTTCCTGAAGTATCTGATTCAAATCAGGTTTGTAATGTTGATGACGGTGCAGTTATTGGTTTTATGGATAAATATACTATATATGATAAGGGTCTTATTAATCATTGTAAGAAACTATCAGAAAATAAAGGTATTAAGCTACAATTTAAACGTGCAGTTGCAGGAGGTAATGACGCCGGAATAATTCATAGTACACGAAATGGCGTTAGAACTATTGCAATATCAATTCCTTGCCGATATCTACACTCACAAATTGGGTTGATTTCAAAATCTGATATTGATGATGTTTACAATCTTGCAGAAAGCTTAGCATTTGATATTTGCGGTGGAAATATATGATATCGATAATTGAGAATAATTTGGAAGAATACGCAGTTTTGTGCAAAAATAATCCTTTTGGCTGTCGTATTCTGTCACTTTATAAAACGTATAGTCCAAAGCTTCCTTTTGTAGATTATTGGGTGCAGAAATCAGATAACAATCCTGTATGTCTTATTGCACGGTTAGAATCATCTTTTATTCTATGTATAACAAATGGCTGTGATATAGATGAACTATCATCATTTTTGCGTGTTTCAGGTGCAACTTCAATTATCTGTGACGGCAACTATAATCTAGATTTAAACTATAATTCAAAAGACGGAGTGATACTTTCAAAAAGAAATAAATTTCTATTGGAAGATAATAATTTTTCTGTAATAAATCCTACTTCAAAAGAAGTATATTCTGTAATTAAGGAATGTGCTTCAGATAATTTTAAAGTACCTGATTATAACAGTTTTATCTTAGATGTAAGCCATAAACTAAATAAGAAAGCCATAAGAATACTGGGAATTAAAGAAAAGGAAAGCTTGTGTTCCTGTATTATGACCTTAGCAGAAAGTGAAGATTCAGCAGTTTTAGGAGCATTAGCAACTTTACCTGAGTTTAGAAACTGTGGTTATGGTACATATCTTGTAAAATATTTGACAAATACACTAATTAATGAAAACAAAACTGTGTATCTCCACAGAGCTAAAAATGAAAATATAGAGTTTTATAACAATCTTGGATTCGTAATTAGTGGCACATGGAAAGAATACTCTTTGAGGGATGAATAAATGAACAGTAACTTTTTTAATATATCATCTGAAATTTACGAAGCAGAACAAAAAGCATTAAAATTATGTAAAGAAAAACTAATTGAAATAGATGATATTCAAAATTATAACCAACAAAAAATGATTAAAGCATTTCAAAACGCCAGAATTTCAGAAAGTCATTTTGCCGGTTCAACAGGATATGGCTATGATGACAGGGGACGAGATGCCCTTGATCAGGTGTATGCATATGCATTTGATGCAGAAGATGCACTTGTACGCTGCAGCTTTGCAAGTGGAACCCATACCCTGACTGTAGCACTATTCGGCGTACTAAGGCCGGGAGATAAGATTATTTCTGTTACCGGTATTCCTTATGATACAATCCGTAGTGCAATTGGCTTAGAAGGAAATTACTCAGGTTCACTAAAAGACTTTGGTATTACATATGAACAGATTGATTTAAAATCAGACGGAACTGTCGATTATGAGGCTATAAGTAAACAAGTTGATGATTCCTACAAAATGGTATATATTCAGCGTTCAAGAGGATATAGCTTAAGACCGTCATTATCCTGTGAGGATATTGAAAAAATTGTTAAGACAGTAAGAGAAAAGTCAAAAAACACAATAATAATGCTTGATAACTGCTATGGTGAATTTATTGAAAAAAAGCAGCCTTTAGCTGTTGGGGTAGATTTAATTGCCGGATCCTTGATTAAAAATCCGGGCGGCGGAATATCACCAACAGGCGGATATATTGCAGGCAGAAAAGACTTAGTTGAAGAATGTTCATACAGACTGACGACTCCCGGTACAGGCAAAGAAATCGGCTGTACTTTAAATGTTCTTCGTGAGATGTTTTTAGGGGCCTATCACGCTCCTCATGCATCTTGCGAGGCTCTTAAAACTGCTGTGTTTGCATCAGCCTTGTTTGAAGTACTGGGCTATGATGTATCTCCAAAATATGATGAACAACGGGGAGATATTATTCAGTTGATAAAACTCGGCACACCTGAAAAACTCGAACAATTCTGCAGAGGTATCCAAATGGGTTCAGCTGTAGACAGCTTTGTAACTCCTTATCCTGATGATATGCCGGGTTATGAGGACAAGGTTATTATGGCAGCAGGTGCATTCACATTAGGCTCATCAATAGAGCTTTCAGCT
>CAMFZJ010000084.1 GCA_946004305.1 uncultured Clostridia bacterium
CATTTTCTTAGCCTGTTCAGGTGTTGCAATTCCAAAGCCAACTGCGCAAGGTGTGTCTGTTACTTCCTTTGCAAGGGCAATCATTTCCCCTACATCGGTTTTAATCTCTGAACGTACTCCTGTAACTCCCAAGGAGGACACACAATAAATAAAGCCCTCTGCTTCCTTTGAAATAGTCTGAATACGCTCTTTTGATGTTGGAGCAATAAAGGAAATAAAGTTTACTCCGTACTTTTCGCACATTGGGGTAAGCTCTTGCTTTTCCTCAAACGGAACGTCAGGAACGATTACTGCCGACACACCGATTTCAGAACATCTTTTGATGAATTTTTCAACACCGTAAACATAAATTACATTTATATATGTCATAAAAGCCAGGGCTGCGTCACAGCTTGGTGCAACCTTTTCGACCATATCAAAAATCTTGTCAGTTGTGGTGCCTGCCTCTAATGCACGAAGATCTGCCTCCTGAATAACTACTCCCTCTGCAACAGGGTCTGAAAAAGGAATACCGATTTCTATTAAATCGGCACCTGCCTTAGCAATTTCAGGCAACAGCTTTTGTGTGGTTTCTAAATCAGGGTCACCGGCTGTAAGAAAGGCTATAAATGCCTTGCCCTTTTCAAATGCTTCATTTAACTTAATCATAAATCTGTACCCCCCTGTATCTTGCAATTGCGGCAACGTCTTTATCTCCACGTCCTGAAAGGCATACTACAATAATTTTATCCTTATCCATTGTAGGCGCAAGCTTCATACAATGGGCAACTGCGTGAGAGCTTTCAATTGCAGGGATAATACCCTCTGTTCTTGAAAGATACTCAAAGGCTTCTACAGCCTCGTCATCAGTTACCGGAACATAGGTTGCACGTCCCATATCGTGAAGGTTAGCATGTTCAGGGCCTACACCGGGATAGTCAAGTCCTGCGGAAATTGAATAAACAGGGGCAATCTGTCCGTACTTATCCTGAATGAAATAAGACTTCATTCCGTGGAATATTCCAAGCCCTCCGTTGGCTACTGTTGCAGCGTTTTTCTCGTTATCTACTCCAAGTCCTGCCGCCTCACAACCAATCAGCTGAACCTCTTTATCCTCAATAAAATCATAGAAAAGTCCCATTGCATTACTTCCGCCGCCTACGCAAGCCATACAAACGTCAGGAAGTCTGCCCTCTTTTTCCATCATTTCAGCTTTTACCTCTTTGCCGATAATTGACTGAAAATCTCTTACAATAGTAGGGAACGGGTGAGGTCCCATTACTGAGCCTAATACATAATGAGTATCTTCTACCCTTGAGGTCCACTCTCTTAAAGCTTCGTTTACTGCGTCCTTCAGAGTCTGAGTACCGGTGGTTACAGGGTGAACCTTTGCGCCCAAAAGCTCCATTCTGTAGCAGTTAAGAGCCTGTCTTTCCGTATCAACCTTGCCCATATATATGTCACATTCCATACCAAGCAAGGCTGCAACCGTTGCTGTGGCAACACCGTGCTGACCTGCTCCTGTTTCTGCAATAACACGCTTTTTGCCCATTTTCTTTGCAAGGAGAATCTGTCCTAAACAGTTATTGATTTTGTGAGAGCCTGTATGGTTTAAATCCTCACGCTTTAGGTAGATTTTTGCACCGCCTAAGTCCTTTGTCATTTTCTCTGCATAGTACAAAAGTGAGGGTCTGCCTGCGTATTCTCTCATTAAGGTCTTAACCTCAGCAATAAACCCGGGATCATTCTTATAATAATCATATGCTTTTTCAAGCTCTATTACTGCATTCATCAATGTTTCGGGAATAAACTGTCCGCCGTGAATACCGAATTTTCCTTTTGACATTTTAAACACTCCTAACTTTCTTGATTACTTCTCTTACCTTTTCTCTGTCCTTATATCCCTCTGTTTCAACAGATGAGCTTAAATCTACACAATATGGATTAACCTGTTTTATAGCCTCTAAAATATTGTCAGCGTTAAGTCCTCCTGCCAAAAAGAAAGGCTTTGACACCTTATTGGGAATTAGGTCCCAGTTAAACTTAACTCCCCCTCCGCCTGCTTTGTCCTCATAGGCAGTATCAAGAAGCAAATAACTGCAAGGGATTTTTTCCGCAGCTACAATCTGAGCAATACTGCTTACATGTACGGCTTTGATGATTGGATTTGGAATACGCTTTCTAAGCTCCAAAATATACTCCATATTTTCATTTCCGTGAAGCTGAACCGCCTCCACAATATCGTTTCTGCAAATGTCCTCAATAAACTCAACAGGCTCGTCAACAAAAACACCTACAGGCTTTATCATAGGGTCAAGAAGCTCGCTTAGCTTCTGAGCCTTATCTACAGGAATCTGTCTGCGAAACTTCTCCTTTGTACTCATAATAAAACCAACGTAATCAGGTATAAACTCATTTACTATTTCAATATCCTGACTGCGCTGAAGTCCGCAAATTTTTATCTTACTCATAATACACCACCGTTAAGTTTTTTAAGTGCCTCACTTTTATTTTCTGCACGCATAAGGGTTTCGCCGATTAACACAGCGTCAACCTTTGCCTCTTTAAGCTCCCTTATATCATCAGAAGTGGAAATTCCGCTTTCCCCTACAAAGATAATGTTTTCAGGCACTAAGGCTCTCAGGTTTTTGCAGGTATTCAAATCAACAGTAAAATCCTTTAAATTTCGGTTATTAACTCCCACAATCCTCGCTCCGGCATCTAAAGCCATACAAACTTCTTCCTTTGTATGGGCTTCAACCAAAGCTGAAAGTCCCAGACTGTCACAAACCTTTATCCACTGTGAAATAGTTTCCTTATCAAGTATAGCACAAATCAGCAAAACCGCCGAAGCACCAAGGATTTTTGCTTCGTAAATCTGATAAACATCTACTGTAAAATCCTTACGCAAAACGGGGATTGAAACATTCCCTGCAATTTCTCTTAGGTAGCTGTCGCTACCCTTAAACCACTTAGGCTCTGTAAGAACGGAAATTGCACTTGCTCCTGCTTTTTCATAGTCTTTTGCAATTTGCAAATACGGAAAATCCTCTGCAATCACGCCTTTTGAGGGAGATGCTTTTTTTACCTCGCATATATAGGAAAGGTTTGCTTTCCCTAATGCTTTTTCAAAGGGAAAGCCTGTGTCGGAATCCATACTCTCTGCCTTAGCTTTTACAACCTCCAAAGGTACGGACTTCTTTAATTTTTCATATCTTTCTTTATTTGCATTTGCTATAGTTTCAAGTATCATAATATTTCCTTACTGATTGGATAATTCTGCAAATTCTTCCATTTTAGCATAAGCCTTGCCACTGTCAATAATTTCCGCTGCAAGCTTGATGCCTTCTTCTATTGATTTAACTTTGCCGCCAACGTAAATTCCCAACGCTGAATTAAGTAAAACTATATCACGTTTTGCCCCTTTAAGCTGACCTTTTAATATTTGCTTTGTTATTTCAGCATTTTCTTTTCCGTCACCGCCTATTAATTCTAACATAGAATAGCTTTTAAGTCCAACAGATTCGGGAGTTATTTCGTAGGTTTTGAAATTTCCGTTGTCAATTTCACAAATTCTGGTAGGAGCTGTTACTGTTGCTTCGTCCATTCCGTCACAGCCGTAAATTGTCATACCTCTTTTTACGCCCAGGTTTGAAAGTACTTTTGCAAGAGGCTCTAATAAATCCTCAGAATAAACACCCATTACCTGCATATCTGCATTTGCCGGATTTGTTAAAGGTCCCAAAATATTGAATACATTTCTGACGCCTATTTCCTTACGGACAGGACCTACATATTTCATTGAGCTGTGATAACCTTGTGCAAACATAAAGCAAATATCTGCTTTGTCCAGAATTTCCTTTGACTTTTCAGGTGGTACTGTAATATTAACTCCAAGAGCTTCCAGACAATCTGCCGCCCCTGACTTACTGCTCATTGAACGGTTGCCGTGCTTTGCAACAGGAACGCCTGCCGCTGAAATAACAAAAGCTGATGTTGTGGAAATATTAAATGTCCCTGTACCGTCACCGCCGGTACCTACAATATCCAAAACGTCTTTTTGGGGATTGATATGGACAGCTTTATCTCGCATACCCTGAGCACAGGCGGTAATTTCTTCAATTGTTTCACCTTTGATTCTTAAAGCCATAAGGAATGCCGCTATCTGGGCATTTGTAGCGTTGCCACTCATCATTTCGTCCATTACCTGAGCGGCCTCATCATATGATAAATTTTCCTGCAAGGATAATTTATTAATTGCTTCTTTAATCATATCAATGCACCTCATTAATAAAATTGCTAATCATTGTTAATCCGTCTGATGTTAAAATTGACTCCGGGTGGAACTGGAGTCCGTAAATTTCATAATCCCTGTGCTTAACCGCCATAACCTCGCCCATATCATCTGTAGCTGTAATAATCAAACACTCGGGAACTGAATCCTTATTTGCTATAAGGCTGTGGTATCTTGCGCCTGTTACAACCTTCGGCATATTTTTGAATATACTACAACTGTTATCCACATTTATATTACTCTTCTTGCCGTGCATAAGCTTTACTGCGTGGGTAATTTCTGCACCGAAAACCTCGCATATCGCCTGGTGTCCAAGGCATACACCAAGGATTGGATACTCTCCCTTTAGCTCTCTGATAACTTCCTCGCAAATCCCTGCGTCCTTTGGATAACCGGGTCCGGGAGAAAGTATGATGTGAGTTGGATTAAGCTGTCTTATATTATCAATTGTAACAGCGTCATTTCTTACTACCTTAATGTCAGGCTCAACACTTCCGCAGAACTGAAGAAGATTGTAGGTAAAGCTGTCATAATTATCAATAATCAGTATCATATATCCTCAACCTCCCGGGCTTTTTCAATTGCATTCATTACGGCAAGAGCTTTGTTGTAGGTTTCTTCATATTCCGTTTCAGGTACAGAGTCAGCTACAATTCCTGCTCCTGCCTGAACATAGACCTTGTCTTTCTGCTTAACAGCCATACGGATTGCTATACAAGCGTCAAGGTTTCCGTTAAAGTCTATATATCCTATTGCACCGCCATATACACCACGTGGTGTTTTTTCAAGCTCCTGAATAATCTCACAGGCTCTTATTTTCGGAGCTCCCGACAGAGTGCCTGCCGGAAGCAATGTTTCAATTGCGTCAAAAGCGTCAAGGTCATCTCTGATTTTACCCTCAACCTCTGAGCAAATGTGCATAATCTTTGAATACCTTATAACCTTTTGGTATTCTGTAACCTTTACTGAATTAAACTTTGAAATCTTACCGATGTCATTTCTGCCTAAATCTACAAGCATATTGTGTTCTGCAAGCTCTTTTTCATCTTTGATAAGCTCTTCTTCAAGCGCCTTATCCTCTTCCGGGGTCTTTCCTCTGGGACGCGAACCTGCAATAGGGAATG
>CAMFZJ010000085.1 GCA_946004305.1 uncultured Clostridia bacterium
TGAGAGAAAGGGTCTGTCGTCAGAAACATATTCATATAATATGTCAAACGGCGATATAACAAGCTATATTCCGCCTGCAACAACTCCGCCGGAAACTCAGCCAACAACTCCGCCGGAAACACGGCCAACAACTCCGCCGGAAACTCAGCCAACAACTCCGCCGGAAACTCAGCCAACAACTCCGCCGGAAACTCGGCCAACAACTCCGCCGGAAGCTCAGCCAACAACTCCGCCGGAAACTCAGCCAACAACATCATCAGTTAAAATGGGCGATGTAACGGGTGACGGAAAAATTACTGTTGAAGACGCAACACTTATTCAGAAGTATATTGCAGCGCTTGCAAATATGTCAAGTCAGCAGATGCAGGCTGCAGATGTCGATAATAACGGCGAAATCAATATCAAGGACGCAACAGAAATTCAGAAGTATGTTGCAGGTATAAGCAGCGCGTTAGGATAAAATGATATAAATCTACCTTAATTAAAAGCCCCTTGCTTTAAACGGCAAGGGGCTTTTAGCAGGCAGTGGACATTCATATTACTATGCGTGTTCCTCACAACACTTCTACTTGTCAATTTTATTGTACCAAGTATGTACTACTCTGTCAATTAGCTTTTTCAATTTCGCTTTCTTCGCACCAGAATATTACATCACTAACGCTCGAATTATCAGGTTTATCAATAACTTTCACCAAATAAACAGGAGGGCTGTTCCATAATTATCGTCTATTTCAACGACCGCACCTTTAACATTACTTTTCTTCACAATGACTGTGTCATAAAGTTTTAACATTAATCTTTCTCCTTTCTATTATCCGTAAAATATAAAAGTACGACACCATTGACGCAATCTCAATGGTGTCGCTTTATTATTTATGGTATGTACTACAAATTCAATAAAAATATATTCGCAAAACAACTATATTATCATTGGTGCTTTAGCACACCAAACTCTGAAAAAGGCCATATCCTAACCCACGCACGTCCTATAATATCCTGCCGTTTGACATTTCCTACAGTTGTGGTTCTGCTATCCATACTATGATTACGATTGTCGCCCATAACAAAATATTCATCTTCTCCAAGCTTAATTGGCTGTTGGGCTATACCTATATTTTCAGGATTAATGGTTTCTCTGCCATAGTTTTCCTCAAGCTTATTTCCGTTGATGTAAATATTACCCTGCTTATCTATCTGCACAGTTTCACCGGGAAGTCCGATAATTCTTTTAATTAGATTTTCTTTCTCATTATACGGTGCAGGGAATACAATAATATCAAAGCGTTGGGGATCATTAAAACGGTAAGAAATTTTGTCCACTATTAGATTATCTCTATCAGACAAGGTAGCTTCCATAGAGGAGCCGTCCACCACCACTCTTTGTCCTACAAAAGTAATTATTAACCATGACAAAACTACAGCTATCAACAAATATATCAATATGCTGCCTATTTCTTTCAGTACTTTTTTCATTATAATTCCTTCCTTATCTTATTGACTGTCATAACTTTCCAAAAAGTTATGCTTCACTCCCCTTTGCTTATAGGTGATTACTGTATCAATATTTACATTTTCCACACTTCTGAAAATATTGCTCTCAACCTGAGGATTTGTCTTTTTAAGCTGAGCTATAAGTTCTTTTATTTCCTTTCGCTTTGAAGTTGTTTCGTTATTCTCATTGGCATTGTTTTCCGTAAATTTGCAAGCACATTGCAAAAATTCAAGATTATTGTATTTACACCAATGGATTATATCTTTCTCACGGATAAGATACATTGGACGTATAAGCTCCATACCCTGATAGTTGGTACTGTGGAGCTTTGGCATCATTGTCTGTACCTGTCCGCCGTAAAGCATTCCCATAAGTATTGTTTCAATTACATCATCAAAATGATGACCTAAAGCAATTTTATTGCAACCCAGACTTTGGGCATATTTATAAAGGTGACCTCTCCTCATTCTTGCACAGAGATAACAGGGGTTTTTCTCAACATTAAACACAGAAGAAAAAATATCACTTTCAAAAATATGTATAGGTACATTTAAAAGCTCCCCGTTTTGCAAAATCTTTGCTCTGTTTTCGGAATTGTACCCCGGGTCCATTACAATATATTCCACCTGAAAGGGATACTTGTTGTGACGCTTAAGCTCCTGAAAAAGCTTTGCCATAAGCATAGAATCCTTGCCTCCGGATATACAAACCGCCAACTTATCCCCTTCCTCAAGGAGCTGATACTCGAGAATTGCTGCGGTAAATCTTCCCCATATTGATTTGCTGAACTTTTTGCGTATGCTTTTTTCAACTTCTTCTGCTTTGCTGTGAATTAATAAATCTGACACCTAAATCCTCCAAAAGTGTTTCTACAATTGATTTTACCACTAAAAACAAGTAAATACAATAATTTTTTAATTTTGTTCTTGAAAGCCTACCAATTTTGTAGTATTATTATTATCAGAAGGTGATATTATGAAAATTTCCACAAAAGGCAGATACGCTCTCAGAATGCTTATCGACCTTGCTGAACATAGAGATGAAGGCTTTATAGCTTTAAAGGACATTGCAAAAAGACAGAATATGTCCAAAAAATATTTGGAGCAGATTGTTCCTGTATTAAATCGCTCCAATATACTTTTGACAAACAGAGGTTATCAAGGAGGATACAAGCTTGCCAAGGAACCGTCAAACTATACTGTGGGAGATATTTTAAGACTTACAGAAGGCTCTCTTGCACCTGTAGCATGTCTGGACAATGAGCCTATAGGTTGTGAAAAAATTGATGAATGCAGCACAATAGGTCTATGGAAAGGTCTTAATAAGGTAATTAATGATTATCTGGACAGCATTACCCTGCAAACAATACTGGACAACCGTATAGAAAGCTATACTAACAACTATGTTATATAAAAAGTCCAGTGTCTCGACACCCATTTCGAGAAGAAAAATTGATATTTTCAAATCTCTTTTTGCCCGACCGTTTTCGAGCAATTTCCTATAAAGTAAAAAAGCTAACGGCTTTGTATGAAGTCGTTAGCTTTTTAATTATTCTGTCATAAACAGTATTCCCAGAGTGCCGGGACCGCAATGAGATGAAATAGTACAGCTGGCTCTTGTTATGAATATTTCCTTAAAATAATTCTTATTATTAAGGATTTCATACACACGATTAACCACTTCGTCATCCACTCCGGAATGGGTTATAAACACTCGCTCGTTTCGTATATTATCATACATATTAAGCTGTTCGTTTACATAGGTTTCCAGAACATTTATAAATTTGCCACGATATTTTTTACCAACTGTCATTGAACCGTCCTTGTTATCAACGTCAATTCTTGGCTTGATATTAAGTAGATTAGCTCCCAATGCAGCAAGAGCAGAACATCTGCCGCCTGCTTTAAGATAATTAAGCTTATCTACAACAAAGCTACCGTGACATTTTGATGCAAGTGACTGCACTTCCTTTGCGATATCTTCTGCTTTCATTCCTGCTTCAATACGCTTTGCAGCCTCAATAACAAGCAAGCCTGATGCTGTGGAAAGATTACAGGAATCTACAGGATAAATATGCCCAAGCTCTTTGGCTGCCATACAACATTGATTGTAAGATGTAGACAGTCCTCTGCCGATATTAATGTGAATAACATCGTAGCCATCATCAATATAAGGCTTGAATTTTTCAATATACTCCTGACTGTTAACTGCTGAGGTTTTAGGAAGAGACCCGGTTTTTTCAAAATGCTTATATATTTCATCAGGAGTAATATTCACTAAATCCTCATAGCTGTTATCCTCCAAAATAACGTGCAATGGCACTGTTATAACATTATAGCGGTTATAAAGTTCTTCTCCTAAATCCACTGTGCTGTCAGCACTAAGGATAATTTTATTGCTCATAATAGCCTCCAATATACTTGTTAGTTTTATTATATATAAAACTACAGGATTTAGCAATATTTTTATTAACATTAAAACAAAATTATTAATATCTAAACAAAAATCCGATTGAGATTCTTAAAAAATCAATCGGATTTAATACTTAATAAAGCTATAAAATTACGTCACTAACTGTTACTAAACATATTTTTAAACATACCATGCCTATTACAGTATGTATAGATAATTCCGTGCCCCTTTTTCCTAAATCTCACAGAAATATCTTGTTCCGGATATAGTTTAATTATTTCTGAAGAATCTGATGTTATGTATGCAATAAAAGATATATAATGCGCCTTTTTCATAGGATGATTAAGGGTAACATAATATTCGTTTTCTACTGTTTCAATATTGATTAAGTGGTTGTCATCGGTAATTTCCGGCTCTTGTTCCGGCAGTGTCACTCCACAGCAGGAAAAGCTTCCCTGACCGACAGAAGTAATTATATTTCCGCAAATCGGGCATACATAGAAATGAAGTTTTTTCATATTGCCTGATTGATTTTCATTTTCCGTTAGATTTCCCGTCAACAACTCTGATATTGAAACACCCAAAGCTTTTGATAAATCATCAATAATTGATATATCCGGAAGTCCTCTTCCCGTTTCCCACTTTGAAATTGTCTTATCACTAACATTGATTTTTCCTGCAAGGTCCTTTTGAGTGAGCTTTCTTTTTTCTCGTAATTGTTTAATTATGTTTCCTGTCACATAACACATCATTGTTTTCACTCCTTCTTTTATGAGCTTATTATAGCTCTTTGCATAAAGGATAACAACCTACGGAAAGTAGAATAAAGGAGAGTGGAATTATTCGGTTATATAAGCAAATTAATAATACTTCACCTGACAAGTAAGAATATTTATTTTTCGTTATGGCAGGAGCCACTCATAGGGCAGTTTGAACAACCGCATCCGCAAGAGGATTTTCCCTTTTTCTTATTTCGTACCATTGAATAAATGATTAAAAAAACTACTGCAACTATTATAAGCGAAATAATTATTGTGGCTACGTTTTGATAAATCCAAGCGAGCATTTAAAAACCTCCTGTTTGCTTAACTAATTATTTTACTGCCCTAACCTTTTTATTAAGCTTTGTTGATTCCTTATAGGGCTTAAACAGCATATAAATCATACCCGCAATAAGCAGAATTGCTACCATAAGTCCAATAATATTGAGATTGCCTGTAAAGGCAGAGCCTATCTGGTTAATCATCAAGGAAATTGCGTAAGCAAATCCGCACTGATAAATAATTGCAAAAGCAGTCCATTTTGCAGAATTCATTTCACGCTTGATTGCACCGATTGCAGCAAAGCATGGAGCGCAAAGCAAATTGAATGTGAGGAATGAGAAACCGCTGACGGAAGTAAAAGCAACTGCAATATTCTGATAAACGCTTGCTTCACCGCCGCCGTAGAGAATACCGAGAGTACCTACGATATTTTCCTTTG
>CAMFZJ010000086.1 GCA_946004305.1 uncultured Clostridia bacterium
GTAGCGGTTGTACGGATTTCATTAGTAAGCCCTGCTTTTTGAAAAGGAATAAGGAGATTTACTTTCTTAATTCTTACAGGCAGATTATCGTCAATAGTCTTTAACAGCTCATCAATACCCATTCCGTTTTTTGCACTTATAAACACAGAATTTTCAGCATTTGGAGCATAGGAAATATCAGGCAGCTTATCGCATTTATTCAGCACATTAATAATAGGTGTGTCCCCGCAACCAAGCTCTGTAAGCAAATCCTTTGTTACATCCATATGAACCTGTGCTTCTTCTGAGCTTGCGTCACACACATTAAGAATAATATCAGATAAGGCAGCTTCTTCAAGGGTGGATTTAAAAGCTTCAACAAGACCGTGAGGAAGTCGCCTTACAAGTCCTACCGTATCAATCAACATAACAGTAACACCGCTTGGAAGCTTTAGGCTTCGGGATGTGGGGTCAAGGGTTGCAAAAAGCTTGTCCTGAGCAAGCACCCCTGCGTCAGTAAGATAATTCATTAAGGTACTTTTGCCTGCATTTGTATATCCTACTATTGCAACTGTAATCACTCCGTCTTTCTCACGTCTTTGTCTTAATCTGGCTCTGTGCTTTTCCACATCGGCAAGCTGTTCCTTAAGAGTTTCCATTTTTCTGTGAATATGCCGTCTGTCTGTTTCAAGCTTTGTTTCGCCGGGACCTCTTGTGCCTATACCGCCTCCAAGACGTGACATTGCAATACCTTTACCTGTAAGTCTGGGTAAAAGATATTTAAGCTGTGCAAGTTCAACCTGCAATTTGCCCTCCTTTGACTTTGCTCGGAGAGCAAAAATATCAAGTATTAAAGTTGTACGGTCAATAGTTCGCACATCAGTTGCATTTTCAAGATTTTTAATCTGTGTGGGGGTAAGCTCGCTGTCACATACAATTAAATCAATTTCATACTGACTGCATATTTCGGTAATCTCCTGAAGCTTGCCTGTACCCACAAAGGTAGCAGTTTCAGGTCTGTCTAGCTTTTGCAAAACTGTCAAAATCGGCTGGGCGCCGGCACTTTTTACAAGCTCCCAAAGTTCATCTAGACTTGCCTCAGCGTCAAAGCTTCCGCAGTCAACAGACACTAATAATGCCCTCGTGACTTTTTCTTCTGTTTCTATTAAAGCCATATATACCTCACAAATTTATAAAAATTATATTAAAATCCAAAATAAGATATTTACTATTGTTTTCAATAGTAGTATAATATATTATGATTATTTTGTAAATAAAAGTCGAGATGATTTTTTATGAAAAAGGAATATGACGTTGTTATTATCGGAGCAGGTGTTGCAGGATTATATGCAGCACTCCAGTTTGATGATGATATATCTGTCCTTGTGGTTTCAAAGCGTGAATTTCAGCTGTCAAATTCTTCCCTTGCACAAGGTGGAGTTGCAGCTGTTCTGGACAAAGACCACGACAACTTCAAACTGCATATTGCCGATACATTAATAGCAGGCAAATTCAAAAACAATCTTTCCGTAGTTGAAAAGCTTGTGGAGGAAGGCCCATCAGATGTACTTGCTCTTAAGGAAATCGGCGTAGAATTTGACACGGAAGCATCAGGAGAGCTTTCCAAAACTCTTGAAGCAGGCCATTCACGTCACAGAATTGTACATCATAAGGACTCTACCGGCAAGGCAATTGTTGATAAGCTAATTGAAGCGGTTATGAAAAAGCCAAACGTGGATATGATGAAAAACACCCTGGTTTATGAAATAGACAAGGTTGAAAACGGCTTCTATCTTGGGCTTTTGCAGGATAATAAAATTATTCAGACAGGAAGCCGATTTGTGCTTATTGCCACAGGCGGTATAGGTAGAATATATAAATACACTACAAACTCAGCTATTGCAACAGGTGACGGCATTGCTCTTGCCCATATGCTGGGAGCAGAAATCAAGCACCTTTCACGAATCCAGTTCCACCCCACAGCCTTTGCTGCGGAAAATGCACGAGAGCGTTTCCTTATTTCAGAAGCAGTAAGAGGCGAGGGTGCAGTATATCTTAACTGTGAGGGCAGACGTTTTGCATTTGATTATGACAAACGCGGAGAGCTTGCACCGAGAGATGTTGTGTCCGAGGCTGTTATTAAGGAATCAATCAAAACAAACAGCGAGGAGTTTTTCCTTGATATTACTCATAAAGACCCTGAGTTTATTAAAAAACGATTTCCAATGATATATTCAAGATGTCTTGAAGAAGGAATTGATATGACAAAGGATAAAATACCCGTATTTCCTTGTCAACACTACCTTATGGGCGGAATCAATGTTGATATAAACGCCCATACAAATGTTGAGGGCTTGTATGCGGCAGGTGAATGTTCACACACAGGTGTGCACGGAGCAAACCGACTTGCCAGCAACTCACTTCTTGAAGCCCTTGTATATTCAAGAACTGCTGCTGAAAATATGATGTACAAGCTTGAAAAATACGGCAGAAAACCTCTCGGCGCACCGCCGAAGCTTACTGAAACCGGCGGAAACAAAATGCCCTCAGGTATTCGTACGGAAATCAGGGAAATTATGCAGGACACATATTTCGTAATACCGAAGCCTGAAAAATACGAAATCAGCTTTCAGCGTGTTGACGAAATTATTAATATGCTTATTACAGGAAAATTCCAAATAACCTCCGACTACGTTGAGGCACGCTCAATAGCAATTGTAGCTGGAATTATTCTTGATGAACTAAGAGAGGGAATTAACCTATGATGTTAAACCAGATTTATGTTGATAATTTAATTAAGAACGCATTGCTTGAGGATATTAATTATGTTGATGTGGCAACAGACTATCTCATTCCGGAGGAGCAGGAAGGCTCAGCCCAATTTATAGCTAAGGCTGACGGAGTATTGTGCGGAATTGATATTGCGCTTAGGGTTTTTGAAATCCTACAGCCTGACTTTAAAGCAGAGGTTTTCAAAAAAGACGGAGACCTTCTAAAAAAAGGCGATATTATTGCAAAGATTAGCGGAAAAACAAAAACAATCCTTAAGGGCGAGCGTACAGCCCTTAACCTTATCCAGCATATGAGTGGTGTGGCAACAGCTACAAACAAAGCTGTTAAAATTATTGAAGGTACTAATGCGACTATTGCAGATACAAGAAAAACTCTGCCCGGTCTGCGCCCTGTAGAAAAATACGCTGTTACGGTTGGCGGCGGCAAAAATCACCGCTACAATCTTTCGGACTGTGCAATGCTAAAGGACAACCACGTTGACGCAGGCGGTGGAATTACCAATGCCGTAAAAGCATTAAAGAGTAAGCTTGGTCATACTGTAAAAATCGAGCTGGAAGTGAGAAATCTTCAGGAATTGCAAGAGGCTCTTGACGCACAGGTTGATATTATTATGCTTGACAATATGAGCTGTGAAGATATGAAAAAGGCTGTGGAAATTACTTCCGGCAGAGCAAAGCTGGAAGCATCCGGCGGTATTACTGACGAAACTCTTTATGATGTTGCCAACACAGGTGTTGACATTATTTCAATGGGTGCAATCACCCATTCCGTTAAGGCCTTTGACATTTCACTAAAAATTATTAAATGATTCTATTACAATACAATACCAAAATTTAAGGGTGAGCAATGCTCGCCCTTTTATTGCGTAAAATATATTAGGCTGTCACAAATGATAGGTTCATTCGTGACAGCCGTTACTACTTTACTAAATATTAATCAACCTTGGTAAGCTCAATTGATGAGAACGGTAATTCCTTCTCTGACAAATCAAGGGTCATAGTATCCCCTTCCAAAGAAACCTTTATCTTTGAGTCACCGGCAAGCATACCGGAATCTACGTCTTTAACTGTGAGAAAACCATCAACAAGCTCAAACTTAAAATCTGAATTTGTAATTACATCATTCATCGGTGAATCATCACCTGTAAATGAATCAGAAAGTTCATCGAAAACAGAATCTAAATATGAAATTAAATCCTCCCAGCTCATACCGGTAGCAGCCAGTTCTTCTTCAAGCTTATCTAAATTATAATTCTCATCTGACTGGGAATTCATAATGTCAACTATCAGGCTTTTATTATCTTTCAGCTTTTCAAGAAATTTATCAATAATTGCGGATATAAAGTCTTTGAATTCTTCCTCATCCACCTCAACTTTACCTGTGCCGTTTTCATTAAATGTAAAATACACATTGCAGGAAGCTTTAATACTAGGGTCAAAAATAAGATTCAGCATATCACTAAGACCATCTTCACTGCCCTCAGCCGCCGCGCTGGCAATATTACTCATTAGTTTAGTATCTAATTTCCATGCCCATTTTCCGGCAATTTCCTTAGAACCTACAGATGCACCTCCACAGGATGTAAACATCAGTCCACAAATTAATACAACCAGCAAAACAGAAATAACTCTTTTCATAAGCATATACCTCTCGTTTATTATAAATTACAAAGGGCTTCCTTTTGGAAGCCCCTAATATTACACAATTATCAGTTAGTAATAGTCTGCTCTGTTTCCTTATCAAAGATGTGAATTTTGTTAAGGTCGAAAGCAATCTTAATATTGTCGCCCGGCTTAGCCTTTGAAGATGGGTCAACACGAGCAGTAATAGGTGCACCGTTAATATTTAGATATAGATAAATTTCAGCACCCATAAGCTCTGTAACATCAACATTAGCAGTAATAATAGAATCACTTGGAACCTTCTCTAAGAATTCAGGCTCATCGTGAACATGCTCAGGACGAATACCAAACACAACTTCCTTGCCGATATAATCCTTAAGAGCAGCACTCTTGTCAGCAGGAAGAGCAATTTCGTACTGGTCAAATTTAATTGCAACAGCGTCACCCTTGCTTGTAAGAGTAGCGTCAACAAAGTTCATCTGAGGTGAACCGATAAATCCGGCAACAAATTCGTTACATGGCTTGTCGTAAAGATTCTGAGGAGTATCAACCTGCTGAATGAAGCCGTCCTTCATAACAACAATACGAGTACCCATTGTCATAGCCTCAGTCTGGTCATGGGTTACGTAAATGAAAGTTGTACCCAATCTCTGATAAAGCTTAGAAATCTCAGTACGCATCTGAGCTCTTAGCTTAGCGTCAAGGTTTGAGAGAGGTTCGTCAAGCAAGAATACCTTAGGATCACGAACGATAGCACGACCTAAAGCAACACGCTGACGCTGACCGCCGGACAAAGCCTTTGGCTTTCTGTCAAGGTACTGTTCAATACCGAGAATACGAGCAGCCTCTTCAACTCTTCTCTTAATTTCTTCCTTAGGAGTTTTTCTCAGCTTAAGGCCGAAAGCCATATTGTCATATACTGACATATGAGGATAAAGAGCATAGTTCTGGAATACCATTGCGATATCTCTGTCCTTA
>CAMFZJ010000087.1 GCA_946004305.1 uncultured Clostridia bacterium
TGCATACTGATTTTCAGAAAGGTGATATGTATGGGTCATCCCATTAAGCATTTTATTACAATTACAAGGCACAGACATAAGGTTATAGCTAATTGCTTTCGTGCAGGCATTCCTTGGCGTGGTTTGATGCACGATTTATCAAAGTATTATCCAACAGAGTTTATTGAGGGTGCAAAGCACTATCAAGGCACACGTTCTCCTAATGAGAGCGAGAGAGAAGCCTACGGATATTCAAAGGCATGGCTTCACCACAAGGGCAGAAACCGACACCATTTTGAATATTGGACAGATTATGACTGTAAAACAAAACAGCTTATGCCTGTTGAAATGCCTCTGATTTTTGTAATAGAAATGTTTTGTGACAGAGTTGCCGCAAGCAAAATCTACAACGGCAAAAATTATACGGATTCCTACCCTTTAGATTACTTCTTAAAAGCAAAGAAAGTTCGTTTTATTCACCCAAAAACCTCGGATGATATTGAGTTTTTGCTTACAATGTTAAGGGATAAGGGCGAGAAGGAAACCTTTAAATATATTCGCAACATAAGGAGAACAAATAAAAATGTCAAAGATTAACGATACTATAAATGCAATGATAAAATATTTCAGCGGAGATCCTAAACGTATTCAGCATTTTCTCAAAGTTCACGAATTTGCCCGTATAATCGGCATAAACGAGGGCTTGCTGGATGATGTTCAGTATTTAGTAGAGGTTGCTGCAATTACTCACGACATTGGCATTAAGTTAAGTGAGGAGAAGTTCGGTTCTGCAGACGGCAAGTATCAGGAACAGGAAGGTCCCGCAGAAGCGGAAAAGCTCCTTAGAGAAATTGGCTATGAAGAAGACTTTATTGACAAGGTTTGTTTTCTTATTGCCCACCACCATACCTACAAAGGTATAGACAATGCGCCGTTTAGAATACTTGTTGAGGCTGACTTCCTTGTAAATATTTATGAGGAGCATATAAGTATGGAGCTTGCAAAAAATGTGAAGGAAAAAATATTCCGTACAAAATCCGGCATAAAGATTTTTGAAGATATGTATGGAGTTTAAATATAATATTTTTTCAAAGGTTTTGCCCCTGTCTTTAGGACAGGGGCATTAATTGTGGGAATATCTATTAAATTTTAAGGTAGTATCAGTTCAACGGCATTTGGTAAGACTGAAACTTTAGCGCTCATTACAGTATGTATTTCACCGTCAATACCAATATCAATGGGAGAGTGGCTTCTATATTCAATCTCCGTAAACTTGTTGTGGTAAACAAAATCTATTTTTGGATTATTAATGTGCTTTCCTTTTATAAAACTGCTGAGAAGAAATAAAAACTTAAACACCCCTACAGTAGGTATATACATAAAATCAATAAAATTGTCGCTGTTGTCAGCTAATGGGGCGCATTTTATTCCACCGCCATAGTACTTACCCTTTGCTGATACTGATAAAAGGTATGTGTTGTTAAGTTCAGGCAGGGGCTTTCCGTCACCAAAGATTTTAAAGTTGTGTTTTCTTTTGCTTAAAAGACAATAGAAAATAGAGAGCTTGTAAGCAAAGCTTGAGGTAATAATTTTCCACCTTTTAAACTTTTCCACATTTTTTGCAACTGCACAATCGTAGCCAATTGTAACAGAATTAGCTCCGATTCTGTCGTTACATTTTAACAAATCAACAGTTATTCTTTTACCCTTAAGCAATTTTTCTATATTGAGAAAATCCTCTTTCGGAATTTCAAAACTTCTTACGAAGTCATTTCCGCTTCCTGTGGGAACAGGTGCAACGGCACAATTATCAAGGTTATAAACTCCGTTCATAACCTCGTTTATAGTACCGTCACCGCCACAAGCAAATACATTTACAAAATCATCAGCAGAGCTGATAAACTCCCTTGCAATTACTGTTGCGTCCCCAATACATTCCGTAAATTTTACGGTACAGTTTTCCGGTTTGATTTTATCAATTTGCTGAAGAATAGCCTTGTAGCTTTCGTTTTTCCCTGCGTGCTTGTTAATAATAAACAGATTCTGCACAGTTGCCCCCCTTTTTAAGCTTTTCTCATTTTTCTTTTACCCCTTGGGAAAAGCATTTTGCAAATTCCAATCATTCCGTAAGAAATAAATGTAAAAAAACAAAAATTCAACATATAACTTCCTCCTAAATATTGTTTGGTTTAACCCTTACAAATATATTATAGGATAGAAGCTGTACAATAAACAGGACAGTGAACACCCGTTTCATTTGTGGATATATTTTACTGCTTATAGTAAACGCTGTCGTTGATAACCAGTTGTTCTTTTATTATTCTATAGTTTAGCTCAATTGTTTCTACATTGGTTTTCATATACTTTATTGTAATTTTTCCGTCTTCGTATATTGTCCATACACCGTTTAGAGATACGTTTTCCGTAATTCGCTTCATTCTGCCGTTGTTTCTGAATGTATAGGTCCGTTCACCGTCTTTGGTAACCCAATTTCCGCAAATCCTATTATCCATTTTAAAGTTTGGAATAGTATCCAGATTGTAGGTTTTTGCAGTTGTGTTTACAAGCTTTATAGTTTCTTCGGATGTAATACTTGAAAGCTCTAAGGTGTATCCGTCCTTTTTATTACCTGTGATTTTGAAATTGTATGTTCCGGTAATATCTGTTGACTTAACCCGTATATTCACCCTGTGCTTTTTACCTTCTGATAAATCCTCAAAGGTGCCGTCATATGTCATACTACCGTGATAAACTGTTACAGTACCGTCCTTGTCAAAGGTATAGTATGGTATAGCTGTGTTTTGACTTTCTTTATCATTTTCGTTTTTCCAGCTTCCGTACAAATCCTTAATAGAAAAACTCTTAACCTCATTTTTAATTACAGGAGCAGTTGTTTCGGGAGGCTTAGTGGGGATATATTCAGAAACATAAATAGTTTCTACAGGTTCAGGTCCTGCCATATATTTTAAAAACTGCAAGCCAAATACCGTAAGAACTGAAACAATAAGAACAAAAACAACAGCTATTACAAATATATTAAGCTCGGTTACATTAAAATATTTTGGAGTGTTATGTTTTGGCTGTTTTTCGTTTGTTGGTTGTTTTTCTTTAAGTGCTACAAATCCGTCCTTACGATAATTATTAAATTCAAGATTGTCGTTTACGTTTTCAAAGCAATAGGGACAAATTGTTTCTGTATCGGAAATTTCCATACCGCATCTTGAACATTTCATATTTACACTTCCTTAAATAATCTCTGAAAATTTAACGGAGTAATCGGTTTCAGAAATAAACAATGTTACATAATAATATCTAATATCACCGGATAACTGTTTTATTCATATAAACTGCTCACCTTTTCGGCAAGCTTCTTAAAACTTTCTACAGCCTCATTTGGAGCAATAATTTTAATTTTATCTCCTAAAGCAAAAAGCCAGCCGTAAAACTGTTCGCTTAAGTTTACGGTGATTTTTACAACAAAATGGTCCTCTTTGTCCTCGTCCTTTGTAATAAAAAGGTTTTTACCAAATCTGTCAGCTATAACACCTATCAGACTGTTATGTACAGAGAGCTTGACTGTAGTTTCCTTGCCGGAAAACATTGAAAATGTAGATTTGGTGTAGCTTGCAATGTCGAACTTTTTAAATTTATCCTTTCCAAGCCTCTGTTCATCACAAACCTCAATATGCTCCATTTTATCTACGCGGTAGTGCTTGATTTTATCAGAGCTTTCTTCGTAGGCAATCAGATAATAATTCTCATCATCCCAGCAAAGCCCCCAAGGACTGACGGAATATTTTTCACCGTTGCGTTTTCTTTCAAGCTTAATTTTCTCCCTGCTTCCATAGGCAATAGTCCACTGATTATAGTAGAAAGTAATTGTTTTGTCCTTGTTTATAGCGTCGTGAAGTCTGTCAACATTATAGTAAATAGTTTCGTTGTTGGTTTTAACACGATTAGAAACATATACCTGACGTTGCAGAAGCCGGGCTTCGTTAGTGCTTGTAAGTTTTTCAAGCTTTTTGATAAGCTCCAGACTTTTCTTTTCCGTAATAAACTTTGAGCTTTGAATAGCGTCTACAAGGAGCTTTAGTTCTGAAATCTGAAAATCCCTCTCACCAACATAATACTTAACGGTTTTGCTTTTTTCAACACATATATCCATACCAAAAAACTCAAGGGTATGTATATCGTCATAAATGCTTTTTCTTTCAGCAGTTATACCGTAGCTGTCAAGCTCTTTGATAAGCTCGTTTACGGTAATGCCGTGGTTTTCGTCAGTTTTTTCCAGAAGTATTTTTTGAATAAACAGAAGCTTTTGCTTTTGTCTTGGATTCTTAGCCATAGCTTTTCTCCTTAAGCAATAGTTTGAGCTATTGCAATAATAACAGGCATTGTAATAATGGAAACAAGAGAGGTAGTGGAAACAATACCTACAGATAAATCTGTGTCACGGGAAAACTTTGTTGAGAACATAGTGGTTGTGGCGGCGGCAGGTGCAGCAGCCGCAATTGTGCAGGCAGTAAGAACCTCACCCTTTACACCGAAAACAGCCATTGCAAAAAGGGAAGCTACAGGAATAATTATCAGCTTCAGCCCTAAAGAAATATATACGCCAAAATCTGAGAATGCTTTTTTAAAATCGGTCTTTGATAAATAGTAGCCGATAACCAACATAGGAACAGGTGTGTTAAGGGCTGCAAGATAGTTTATAGGTTCAATAATCATTAAAGGCAGCTTTATTTTTAAGAAGAAAAGCAATGCCGCAATAATTACACCCAAAATACCGGGATTAACAATCAGCTTTTTAGGTGTGAAGTATTTTTTATCACCACTCATATCAATAAGTCCATAGCTCCATACGAATATGTTAAAGATAGCTACAAACACCGAGCCGTAAAATACTCCCTTACTGCCCAAAACAGCGTTTTGCAGCGGTAAGGACATAAATCCGCAGTTTGAAAAAATAGTTGCAAATTGCAAAACCTTACGGCGGTTTTCGTTCTTATCTCTGAAAACAATCCTGCATAGAATAATAGACAAAAACATAACAAGAAAGGAACACAAAGCTGTAATCAAAAGGTTGTAGAACAGTTCCTGAGTAAACTGAACTTCCTGAAAAGATTTTATCATAATGCAGGGAGTTGCAAGATATAACACAATATCCGTAAGATGCTTTGCGCCGTTTTCGTTCAATAGATTTGTTTTGCCACAGATTACTCCTATGGCAATAAGAATAAATAATATAATAACCTGAGTGGAAACAATCAATAAGTTTTCTAACATATAATTACCTCATATTACTTGTCCCATTACTTGGACAATTATATTATACCAATAGTTTATTAGAAATACAATAACAATATTGTTATCAATTA
>CAMFZJ010000088.1 GCA_946004305.1 uncultured Clostridia bacterium
ATTCCTCTACGTCTCGTGGGCTCGGAGATGTGTATAAGAGACAGCATATATATTAGACAAACAAAATTATAAAAAATTAAGCAAATAAAATACAAACAGAAGGAATGATACTATGTCAATTTTCAAAGAAATTAAACCAAGTGAAATTGTAAACAATCCCTTTGACCTTATCGGAAAGGACTGGGCTTTGGTAACAGCCAAAAACGGTGAAGGCTGTAACACTATGACCGCTTCCTGGGGTGGGGTTGGAATTATGTGGAACAAACCTGTGGCTTTCACATTTATCCGTCCTCAACGCTACACCTTCGGTCTTATGGAAAATGAAGATTATTATACATTAAGCTTTTTTGACGAGGAATACAGAGATGCTCTTAAATTCTGCGGAACAAAAAGCGGAAGAGATTATGACAAAGTTAAGGAAACAGGGCTTACCCCTGTATATGATGAATCCGCCCCTTATTTTGAGGAAGCAAAGCTTGTGCTTGTTTGCAAAAAGCTGTATGCACAAAATCTTAACAGAGAAAGTATTATTGATGAAGCAACTGTATCATCGTCTTACACAGCCGATGATTTCCACAAAATGTATATAAGCGAAATTGTAAAGGTATTGGTAAAATAAAATGACTACAGCAAGGAAGTTTATAAAAGCAACCGGTCTGGCTATTTCAGTAATAATAATTGCTTCAGCCTTTTTAGGCTGTTCCAATAAAGAAGAAAAAACTATTGATTTAAAAAACATTCAGCTTTCTGAGGAGCAAAAATCTGAGGTAAGTAATGATATAGACAGCGGACTTAAAGAAAAAAGCTTTTCGGGTACTGCTTATGCAGGACTTAACAGTCAGGATATTTTCCTTAATTCCTACGGATTTTCAGACAATGGCAAAAAAGAAAAAATAAAAAACAATAAAAGCTATCAGCTAGGCTCTGTAACAAAAATATTCACAGGTCTTTCAATAATGAAGCTTGAATCTGAGGGCAAGCTTAAAGCCTCAGATACTCTGGACAAATATTTCAGCGGATATAATTATCTGAAAAAAATCACAATCAAAAATCTCCTTGATATGACCTCAGGCTTCGGCTCATATTTAAAGGATATTTCTAACGACAAAGAACTTTATAATAAGATAAACAAAAAAGTTAAGAAGAATCCTAACAGCATAAAAGTCAACAAGGACATTACAAAATATGTTTTGAAAAAAGGCACTGAATATGAAACAGGCGAGTACCATTATTCAAATTCCGGCTACTTCCTTTTAGGCAAAATTATATCAAGATTTTCAGATAACGGCTTCTCAGGATATATAAACGATAATTTCATAAAACCATTAAAGCTAAAAAACACAGGCTTTCTTTACAACAGCGCCGATATATGGGGATATAACGAAAAAACAGGTAAATGGCGGAAACCTGCCTCTATTCCTTTTCTTAACGATACCTCCGTTATGTACTCCTCTATGGGAATGACCTCATCAGCGGAAGACTTGAACAAGGTAATTGACGCTGTGCTTAACAACAAGATAGCCAAAAAAACAAACTGTATTAATAAAATAACATCAGGTAAAACTAAGTTCAACTATGGTTTTTATATCGACCGCAATATCCTTTATGCAGAAGGTGCGACAACTTTGCATACTGCATATGTTTTTGTAGATACGGAGATTTTGGAAAAGTCTGTTGCTCTTTCCAACCACACTAACATTAATAGCTTTGAAGAAACTGCCAAGGTTTCTTATAACGCTATAAAATCCAAAATAAACGGGATACTGATTGAAAATACATAAAATGCATAAGGCAAGTAAGAAATGGTACTGTCATTTCTTACTTGCCTTTTTTACTGAAATATTCTTTCATCTGTTTATCGACTTTACTGCCCACTCTTACACAGGCATAAAGCCAAAACAAAACAATAATAAAAACTGTTATAATCCAGAACACATATAATCACCAATATTATTATGTGCTGATTACTATAAAATTATTCGTTATCTTTTAACCAGTCCTACAACATAAAAAATCAGGAACACAAAAATATTTATTGCAACAATAGTTGAGCCTACCGGTGTACTTGTTGCTATGGAAATGATTATTCCTGCTAAGGCACAAAACACCGATACAAAAGCGGAACATACTGTTACACCCTTAAAGCTCTTGAAAACTCTCATCGCTGACAACGCAGGGAAAATTACAAGGGCAGAAATCAAAAGCGAGCCTACCAAATTCATTGCTATTACAATAATCACCGCAATAAGCACCGCAATTAACAGGTTATAAAGGCTTACCTTTGTACCTGTTCCATGGGCAAAGCTTTCGTCAAAAGTCACAGACAGGATTGTGTTGTAATAGAAAATAAACACTCCTAAAACTACTACAGATAGACCTATTGTGAGCCACACCTCAACAGGAGTCAAAGTGAGAATGGAGGTTGAGCCGAATAATGTACTGCACACATCTCCGGACACATTACTTGATGTGGAGAAAAGGTGCATCAGCAAGTAACCTATTGCCAATGCCCCTACGGAAATCATTGCAATAGCGGCGTCACCTTTGATTCTGGTATTATTGCCTGTACGCAAAAGCAGTATTGCACATATTACTGTTACCGGCAGTACAAAAAGCATATTGTTGCTTATTCCCAGAACTGCGGCAATTGCCATTGCGCCAAAAGCTACATGGGATAAACCGTCTCCGATAAATGAAAAACGCTTTAGTACAAGTATAACACCTAAAAGTGCCGAGCATAGCGCAATAAGTACGCCTACAATTAATGCGTATTGTACAAAAGGATATTGAAGATACATCAACAGCTTTTCAACCATTATATACCCTCCTTTTCCTCAGCAAAAGATTTGTAAAAATCTGTTTTCTGATACTCTTTATTTGTAGCAAAGAATGTGCTGTCACCAATATGAAGAATATGGCTTGAATATTTCACCGCCGCTTCAATATCGTGAGTAATCATAATTACGGTAATATTATCCCTGCGGTTTAATTGAGAAATAAGGCGGTACATTTCCTCTGTAACCTTTGGGTCCAGTCCTGATACAGGCTCATCAAGAAGCAAAACCTTTTGCGTTGCACATAAGGCACGAGCCAAAAGAACTCTCTGCTGTTGACCGCCTGATAAATCACGGTAGCATCGGTTTGCTAAATCTGTAATATCCATTTTTTCCATATTATCCTTGGCAAGCTGTTTTTCAGCTTTGCTGTAAAAAGGTCTTAAGCCCATTCTTCCCTGACAGCCTGTTAACACAATTTCCTTAACAGAAGCAGGAAAGTCTTTTTGTACAATTGTCTGCTGGGGCAAATAGCCGATTTCTTTAGGCTTTAACCCATCCCCTCTGATTATTGAGCCTTTAATTGGATTTATCAACCCTAACAAAGCCTTCATAAGGGTGGTTTTTCCTGAGCCGTTTTCTCCTACTATGCAGAGATAGTCTCCCTGCTCAACAGAAAAGCTAAGCTGTTCTATTAATTTTTTATGGTCATAACCTAATGTTAGATTTTTACATTGAATAAGTGCCATAGGCATCTCCTTATTGATTTAAAGCCTTCTCAAGCACCTTTAAGTTGCTTTCAATTATGCTTAAATATGTTGTCCCGTTTTCTATGGCCATACTGTTTACAGACTGCATTGAATCGAGAGTATAGATTTTCTGATCTTTGGTACTAGTGTTGGCAACTATGGTTTTTGCCATTTTTTTATCTGATGACTCTGTTACCATTACCGAGCTTAAATTCTCATCATTTATATAATTAATCAGCCTTGTCATTGTAGCAAAGCTTGCCTCAGTTTCTGCCGCGCAGCCGTTAAAGGCTGAATAGTATTCTAAATTGTAATCGTCAAATAAATATCTAAAGGGAAACCTGTCTGCAAAGACAAGGGTATGATTTTTGCTGTTTTCAACTAAGCTTTCATACTCATTGTCACAGCTTCTCAGCTTTTTAACAAAGCTTTCTTCATTTGATTTATACAATTCCTTATTTGCAGAATCCGCCTTAGACAGGCTGTCGCAAATCACATCAGAAAGCTTTTCTGCATTTTTGATTGACATCCATATATGCTCGTCATATTCTTCCTCATTATGCCCTTCACTTTCTTCTTCCTTATGGTGATTATGCTCCTCACCATTTACAGATTCCTCGATTTTTGCGTCATTTCCTAAGGCTTCAAGAAGATTGACCTCTATCATATTTTCATTGGTTTTGTCAGCTATTGCTTCCCTTATCCAATCATCAGACTCTCCGCCAATATACAACAGTACATCTGCTTCTTTGATTTTCACTAAATCATCTACAGTAGGCTGAAAGCTGTGCATATCAACACCATTGTCCAGCAATAGAGATAAATCTATATTCTCGCTTCCCTTTGCTATCTCTCTTGCCCAGTCATACTGGGGAAATACAGTTGCAACAACCTTGATTTTCCCGTTGTTTTCAACTTGTGTACTACAACCGCCAAGAAAGAGAAATGCCATACATATTACTAAAGCAACACACAAAAGTTTAAATTTCAATTTCATAAATTACCCCTGACACATTTTGCACATACCATATAGGATTGTGTTTGCCTTATCTATTTGAAAATCATCGTTCTTAGCAATACTGTTTACAAATCTTTCTGTTTCGTCTAAATGCATATGAAAGGTTTTTCCGCACTTTTTACAATACAAATGTAAGTGTCCCTTACAGTGGTCATTGTCAATATACTGGTAAAAAACCTGTCTGCTGCCGCCTTTTGTATTTCTCCTAACCTTCCCCTCAGCTTCTAATGTTGCAAGGTTGCGATATACAGCACTAAGACTGATTCCCCGGGCTTTAAGGTCATTTGCAATTATACCTGCAGAAAGCTGTTCATCTGTATGGCTTGACAAATAATCAAGCAAAACTCTACGTTGCTTTGTATTGTAATTTGGCATATAATCGCTCCTTATCACCATAGAATTTGCGAACAATTCGCAAATTAGTATAGCACAACACTATATCAATGTCAACACAAACTACAAAAAGGCTGCTTAAGAGATTTCTCCCTTAAGCAGCCAATTTTATAGAGTGGTTACTCTTTATTAACTTTTACTCAACATCGCAAGTATAATCAATAAGAGTCTTTGCAGCCTTTACTAACATCTTGTTATTTAACTCATCAGATGTTGTTAATGTAGTAACTGCGTCTATCTGTGACTTCCATGTGCTTCCGCTGTATGTCTGCACCTTAATGCTGGCAATATTCATTCCCTTCTTAAATGTGTAGCTGTAAATCGGAACACCGTTGTAAGTCTTATCTGTTTCTGACATTACATATGTCTTGATATATGTACTACCGCTTTCATCTGCGATTTTTACATACAGTCTG
>CAMFZJ010000089.1 GCA_946004305.1 uncultured Clostridia bacterium
ATTCCTCTACGTCTCGTGGGCTCGGAGATGTGTATAAGAGACAGATATATGGCAACTTTAAAGGAAATTCAAAATTGTGAATTGCAGATTTTAAGAACTGTTGTAGATATTTGTGAAAGGCACAAAATTAATTATTATTTGACTTATGGATCATTATTAGGCGCTATCAGGCATAATGGATTTATACCTTGGGATGATGATATTGATATATTTATGGGTTACGATGATATTAAAAAATTTAAAAAAATATGCAAAAAAGAATTACCTGATAAATATTTTTTTCAAGATTATGAAACAGATCCCGGGGCTAACTGGATATTCTCAAAAATTAGAGATAATGATACATATATGCCTGAATTTGGTGTTGAACGTAGTAAAGACTTGACCATAAACGAAGGAATATGGATAGATATTTTCCCTTTATTGGATGCATCATCTGATTATCAAAATATGATAAAGCAAATTAAGTATATTTTTAAATTTCAGCATAGTATTGTACATATTTCTGATTATAAAAAAAGTCAACAAACAGATTTTAAACATAAGTTGTTATTGTTGTTAACAAACACTAAATATAGAATTATGAGTAAATACTATATGAGAAAATTTGAAAAGTTACAAGACAAAGATTCAGAACTGGTTATTGAAATGGTCAATTCATATTGGGATCCTTTATGTGAGAATAGTATGGAAAAAGCTTTGTTTAAAACTATAGATAAATCTTGGCTTGAGCCACAAAAATTTCCTTTTGAGGGATATGAGTTTACTTGTTTTAAGGAATATGATAAGTACTTAAAGAAAACTTATGGTGAAGATTATATGACACCTAAGAGATGGGCACATATGGAAGATTATTCAGATGTTATTGTGTGAGGACTCGTTGCTGATAACTTAGTGAAATCTTGACAAATAAGTATCATCAATAAAAAATGATATGATAGATTATGTAATAGTCTACGCTTATTCCGGTAGAATTACTGATGAAGAGACTGCAGCAATACAAGAGTTTGCACTTAAGCGGGGCAAGAAAACTCTATCTATCGGTGTTAGACAAGCATTTACAGATGAATACATTTGTGTGGATCCATTTACAATGTTAGCGTACTTTATAAATGCTGATTATGTAATTACAGACACGTTTTATGGTACAGTATTTTCAATTAAGTATCAGATACCGTTTGCAACGATATTCAGGGAAAGCAATAAAGAAAAATTATCGGATTTATTGTTGTCTTTTGTATTTCAAAAATAATATCCATAAATGTTATTTCAAAAATCGGAATTAATTCGATAATAATGGGCACTCATCAGTTAATTATACGTGTGTTTGATACTTTGAATAATAGTACTTATTTTCCATTGCCGTATTTGTTTTATATTTTTGAAATTTCTATAGTTATTATTTTTGAACTTTTTGTTATTTTATTAGTTAATAAATACTTATGATTCCTTGTTGGGAAGAAAAATGTTCAGGAGGCG
The DNA here is from genome assembly GCA_946004305.1 of uncultured Clostridia bacterium. Taxonomy (GTDB): domain Bacteria; phylum Bacillota; class Clostridia; order Oscillospirales; family Acutalibacteraceae; genus Ruminococcoides. The sequence continues at coordinate 1,480 of CAMFZJ010000089.1, forward strand.
TTTATGAAAGGTATAATTTTGGCAGGTGGTAGTGGTACAAGGCTCTACCCTTTGACAACTGTTACAAGTAAACAGCTTTTGCCGGTGTATGACAAACCTATGATTTACTATCCTTTGTCTGTGCTGATGAATGCCGGTATTCGTGAGATTTTGATTATTTCCACACCTGAGGACACACCTCGCTTTGAGGCACTTCTAGGTGACGGACACCAGTTTGGTATTGAGCTTACATATGCAGTTCAGCCCAGTCCTGACGGTCTTGCTCAGGCTTTTATTATCGGTGCTGACTTTATCGGAAATGACAGCGTTGCTATGGTGCTTGGTGACAACATTTTTGCCGGTCACGGTTTGAAAAAGCGTCTTAAGGCAGCGGTTGAAAATGCTGAAACAGGTCAGGGTGCAACCGTGTTTGGATATTATGTTGATGACCCTGAGCGTTTTGGTATTGTAGAGTTTGACAAAGAGGGCAAGGCTATTTCTATTGAAGAAAAGCCACAGCATCCTAAGACAAATTACTGTGTAACAGGTCTTTATTTTTACGATAATGACGTTGTTGAATATGCTAAGAATTTAAAGCCGTCTCCTCGTGGAGAGCTGGAAATTACTGACCTTAACAGAATTTACCTTGAAAAGGGCAAGCTTAATGTTGAGCTTTTAGGTCAGGGATTCACTTGGCTTGATACAGGCACACACGAAAGTCTTGTGGACGCCTGTAACTTTGTTTATACTGTTGAAAGACATCAGCACAGAAAAATTGCCTGCCTTGAAGAAATTGCTTTTCTTAATGGTTGGATTAGCAAAGAGGCGGTAATGGAAAGATATGAAGTGCTAAAGAAAAATCAGTATGGACAATACCTGAAAGACGTATTGGATGGAAAATATTTAGATAAATAAGGAGTAATCATTATGACAATAATAGTAACCGGCGGTGCAGGATTTATCGGCTCAAACTTTGTATTTCATATGCTGAAAAAATATCCTGACTATCGCATCATTTGTTTGGATAAACTTACATATGCAGGCAATCTTTCAACTTTAGAGCCTGTTATGGATAATCCTAACTTCAGATTTGTAAAGGCAGACATTTGTGACAGAGTTGCTGTGGACAAGCTTTTTGAGGAAGAGCATCCTGATATGGTTGTAAACTTTGCGGCAGAAAGCCACGTTGACCGTTCCATAGAAAATCCGGGAATTTTCCTTGAAACTAATATTATGGGAACTCAGACACTTATGGACGCTTGCCGTAAGTATGGAATCACCCGTTATCATCAGGTTTCAACTGATGAGGTTTACGGTGATTTACCTCTTGACAGACCTGATTTGTTTTTCACAGAGGAAACTCCAATCCACACTTCAAGCCCGTATTCATCATCAAAGGCAGGTGCGGATTTACTGGTTCTGGCTTATCACAGAACTTACGGACTGCCTGTTACAATCAGCCGTTGCTCTAACAACTATGGCCCGTATCACTTCCCTGAAAAGCTGATCCCCCTTATGATTGCCAATGCACTTAACGACAAGCCTCTTCCTGTTTACGGTAAGGGTGAGAATGTTCGTGACTGGCTGTATGTAGAGGATCACTGCAAGGCTATTGACCTTGTTATTCACAAGGGCAGAGTCGGTGAGGTTTATAATATTGGCGGCCACAATGAAATGAAAAATATTGACATTGTTAAGCTGATTTGCAAAGAGCTTGGCAAGTCAGAGGATTTAATCACATATGTTGCTGACCGTAAAGGTCACGATATGCGTTATGCCATTGACCCTACAAAGATTCATAATGAACTGGGCTGGCTTCCTGAAACTATGTTTGCAGACGGTATAAAAAAGACTATCCGCTGGTATTTGGATAACAAGGAATGGTGGGAGACTATCATTAGCGGCGAATATCAGAATTATTATGACAAAATGTATGGTAATCGTGGTGAGGCATAATTTATGAAAGTGTTTGTAACCGGTGTAGGCGGTCAGCTTGGCTATGACATTATTAATGAGCTTAACAAACGTGGATATAAGGCAATCGGTACTGATATTTTGGAAAACGTATCAAATGTACAGAATTATGTTCAGCTTGATATTACAGACAAAAAAGCTGTAGAAAAGGTAATTACAGAAGTTAACCCTGACGTTGTTATTCATTGCGCAGCATGGACAGCTGTTGACGCCGCAGAAGATGAAGAAAATAAAGAAAAGGTTTATGCTATCAATACTCAGGGTACAAGGAATATTGCCGAGGCTTGCAAAAATATAGACTGCAAAATCATATATATTTCTACCGACTACGTATTTAACGGTCAGGGAGAAAAGCCTTGGGAACCTGATTGCAAGGATTACGCTCCCCTTAATGTTTATGGTAAATCAAAGCTTCAGGGTGAGCTTGCAGTAGCAGATACTTTGGAAAAGTATTTTATTGTGCGAATTGCTTGGGTTTTTGGTAAAAACGGAAACAATTTTATTAAGACTATGCTCAGAGTTGGTAAGAATCATCCAAAAGTAACTGTTGTAAATGATCAGATTGGTACTCCAACCTATACCTATGATCTTGCAAGACTTTTGGTTGATATGGCTGAAACTGATAAATACGGCTACTACCACGCTACTAACGAGGGAGGATATATCAGCTGGTATGACTTTACCAGCGAGATTTATAAGCAGGCAGGGTTATCTACAGAGGTTGTACCTGTCACTACTGCTGAGTACGGACTTAGCAAAGCTGCAAGACCCTTTAACAGCCGACTTGATAAATCTAAATTAATTGAGAATGGCTTTAAACCCCTGCCCATATGGCAGGACGCACTTGCAAGATATTTGAAGGAGCTTGAGGAAGATGAGTAATTTTAATTTTATAAAAACTGAGATTGAGGGAGTAGTTATTGTTGAGCCAAAGGTTTTTGGCGATAACAGAGGTTACTTTATGGAAACCTATGAGGAGAAAAAGTTTGCTGAGGGTGGAATTACTGCCAAGTTTGTCCAGGACAACCAGTCAAAATCAACTAAGGGTGTTCTCCGTGGACTTCATTTTCAGAAAACATACCCTCAAGCTAAGCTTGTAAGGGTGATTAAGGGTGAGGTTTATGATGTTGCCGTTGACTTAAGAAAGTCAAGTCCCACTTACGGAAAGTATGTTGGTGTTCTTCTTTCAGAAGAAAACAAAAAACAGTTCTTTATTCCAAAGGGCTTTGCTCACGGATTTTTAGTAATGTCTGATGAGGCTGAATTTGTTTACAAATGTGATGATTTCTATCACCCCGAGGACGAAGGGGGACTTCTCTGGAATGATGAAACAATAGGAATAGACTGGCCTTTAGAGGGGATAGAGAATATAAACCTATCTGAAAAAGATAAGGTTAATGCTCCTTTCGGGTCATTTGCTTTTGAATAAAGCTGTTATGTATTACAAGTCGTTAATTTTCGTTTACAGAAAATTAACGGCTTTTATTATTGACATTGTGTAAAAAATGCAATATAATGAATAAAAGTATATATTTTTTTAGCAAAAATTTACTATTATTTACTATATTTTGAAAGGGAAGACCCGGTTTGAGGAAGCTTAATTATAGAAAAATTATCTTGGCTATTGCAGATATATTCATAGTTGCTATAGGCACTCTCATCACTAATTATATATTTACGTTCTTTGCTCCTGCTTATTCCCAGGGAATCAGAGGATTGCTGTATATAATGATCGCTGACGCAGTTATGTGCCTTTTAGTTCAGTATTCTATAGGCACATACTCAAAGGCTTGGAGATATTTTAGAATCAGGGATTATGTTGCCTGTGGCGCCGGTATGCTTGTGGGTCAGTTTCTTGCTATTGTAATTTT
>CAMFZJ010000090.1 GCA_946004305.1 uncultured Clostridia bacterium
AAAGGCTTGAGGGCGGAAGAGCCGAGTATAAGCATAACAGAGAGTAATTATAAACAGGCTTTGAGGGGAATGGTTATGCCATTCCCTGAAATTTTCACAGGTATAAACTGTGGGGCGAGGTTTTTATGAAGGACTTTTTTTCAAACAAAAGTATAAAAATACTGACAATCACATTAGCGGTTGCAGTTATATTTTCAATACTGGGAGCCACGGGAAATCCGGTAATTAATTCGGCGGTAGGCTTTATTACCAACGGACTTTCACAGGTTACTTCAGCAGCTGCAGAAGCAACAAAGCAGAAAAGCTATGATGAGCTTCTTAAGGAAAATAAGGAGATTAAAAGCGAAAATGCTGATTTAAGAACACAGCTTGTGGACTACTACGACTTAAAGGACGAAAACGCAAGGCTTTGGAAATACTATAAGATAAAAAAGGAAAATCCCGATTATGAGCTTGTGCCTGCCTCTGTAATACGCAGGGACAGCGGAAGCGATTTCTATTCATTTACGGTTGACGCAGGTAAGGCTTTAGGGGTAAGAGAACAGGACCCTGTAGTTACGGAAAAAGGACTTGTGGGTTTTGTCAGCTCTGTAAACGGGACAAACTGCAAGGTTACTACTATTTTATCCCCTGAAACTAAAGCCGGAGCATTGGATAAAAAGACAAAGGACAGCGGAATTATCAGCGGTTCGGCAAGCTTAAGCGACCAAAATCTAACTGCTCTTACGAAGGTAAACACCACTTCAACAATCAAGAAGGGGAATGTTATTGTAACCTCCGGCATAGGAGGAGTTTACCCGGAAAACATTATCGTGGGCAAGGTTCAGTCTGTTGAATTTGACAAAAACGAGGCAACAAAGTATGCAATCGTGAAGCCCTATGAGGATATTCGCACATTAACAGATGTGGTAATTATTACCGATTTTAAAAATCAGGGTGAAATTGCAGACAATTCAAAATAAATAGAAAAAATTATTTTTTAATCAGGAGGAAAGGCTTTGGATAAAAGATACACCATATTTCGGTACATAGCCTACAGTCTTGAAATTTTAATACTTTATGTGCTTCAGGGTACGCCTGTATTGATTCCTGAAATATTCGGAGGAAGACCTCTGTTTCTTATTCCTGTTGCACTTACTATTGCATTTTTTGAAAATGAAGTTACGGCAATGTTCTTTGGCTTAGCCTGTGGAGTATTGCTTGACGTTGGTATGGGGGGAAACCTAGGTTTTTATACCATTATTATGACCTTGACAGGATTTATTATAGGAAATATTTTCAGAGATTATATGGTGGTTAGCTTTATAAATGCTATGGCATTCTGCTCTGCTTTTTCCGGTGGAATTATTTGTCTTTACTTTTTGCTTTTCTACATATTTGCAGGCAGAGGTGAAGTGGGCTACTACTTTGTAAATCACTATTTGTCACGAATTATATATACAATTGCAGTATCTCCTGTGTTTTATTTTCTCAACAAAAGTCTTTATAAAGGCTTAAGGGACGTTTAGTTTTTTCGGCACTGTTTTCTACAGAAAGAGGTGAATATTATGCAGTTAAACGAAGAAAAAGACAAAAAGCTTAAAGAAAAAAAGTACATACAAAAGCGTGTTACTATCTGCCTGATACTCACCTTTGTAATTCTCTGCGGATTTATTGCAAAGCTCTTTATGTGGCAGATTGTTGAAGGTGAGGAGTACAAGGATATTGCCCGCCGTTCTACTGCTTATACAGTTAAGGCTGACGCAACTCGTGGAGAAATTCTGGACTGTAACGGAGAAGGCTTGGCTGTAAACAAAACAGGCTACGAAATTGTTATAGACAAGCTTTATGTTGACAGCGAAAAGCTTGACAAAACTATACTTAAGCTGGTTTCACTTATGAACAAGGGACAGGAGGTTTGGATTGATAATCTCCCAATAAAGCTTGTTGACGGAAAGTTTGAATTTATAAACAGCAACAAAAGTGAAATCAAAACCTTGAAATCACAGGATTTTCTTAATCTTACTAACAAGGCTACTGCTGAGGAATGTGTTGACTTACTGGCAGAGCGTTATGCAATAAAGGACGCAAAAAGTAAAAATCAGCTGAGAAGCCTTGTATCCGTTCACTATAATATGGAGAAAAACTATTTCTCAAATTCTACCCCATATATTTTTGCTAAGGACATAAGCGACAATATGGTTGCTATTATCAGCGAAAATATGCAGGGCGTAAGAGGCGTTGAGGTTCAAACCTACCTTACAAGATACAACCCTGAGGGCAATACGGCGCCTCATATTTTAGGGGCTCTTGGTATGATAAATCAGGAGGAATATGAACAAAAGGCTGAGGAAAACAAGGAATACGGCTATAACGACAGCATAGGCAAGTTCGGTCTGGAGCTTGCTTATGAGGATATGCTGAAAGGTGTAGGCGGAGAAAAAATTGTTCAGAAGGACTCTGAGGGTAATGTTACCAACGAGGTTCAGACAGTAAACGCTAAGCCTGGAAAAACCTTGTATCTTACTATAGACAAAAACTTGCAGAAGGTTGCAAATAAAGCTCTTGAAACACAGGTTAAGGCTGCTAAGGCTAACGGAGAAAGAGAGGCTTTATATAAAGGTAAAAATCAGGGTGAGGACTGCGAAACAGGTGCAGTGGTTATGCTTAATGTTAAGGATTTTTCCGTTCTTGCCGCCGCAAGCTATCCTACCTATGATTTAAACAAATACTCAAAGTACGGACAATACTATGTGTCACTTGCTAAGGATGAAAATGCTCCCATGTATAACCGAGCTTTTATCGGTTCCTTTGCTCCCGGTTCGGTTTTTAAGCCTTGCGTAGCCTGCGGAGCATTACAGGAGGGAATTATTAGCCCTTCAACCTATATTAGCTGTACAAAATACTATAACTACTATCCTACAAATCCTGTTGCCTGTATGGGTACACACGGCTCTATAAATCTAAATACAGCCATTACAAAAAGCTGTAACTACTACTTTGCAGAAACAGGCAGACTTCTTGGAATTAACACAATGTATCTTTATGCAGAGCATTTTGGTTTGGGAGAAAAAACAGGACTTGAGGTTGCTGAAAGCAAGGGCTTTCTCGCAGGACGTGACAGTACTTCTTGGATGGACGGTAACACAGTTCAGGCGGCTATCGGTCAGTCTGATAACGCATTTACTCCTGTTCAGCTTGCAACCTACGTTGCAACTATTGCCAACAACGGCACAAGATATAAAACTCACCTTATTAAAGAAATAAGAAACTATGAGAGAACAAAGGTAATTGAAAAAAACTCAGTTAAAAAGCCTGAGGTTGTTGATTCTGTGGGAGTATCCGGGGAAAATCTGAAAATTGTTCAGAATGCTATGAGAAGTGTTGTAAGTGACCCGGGGGGTACGGCTTATTCGGTTTTCGGCAATTATAAGGTAGATGTTGCAGCAAAAACAGGTACTGCGGAAAACGCAGGCTCTGACCATACAGTATTTATCTGTTATGCGCCTTTTGATAAGCCTGAGGTTGCAGTTGCAGTTGTACTGGAGCACGGTGCCTACGGCAGATACAGTATGGGTGTTGCAAAATCGTTGTTAGATGAATACTTTAAATAATTGATAAGGTTTAAAATCTTTGAATATATCTGAACAAAAAATTATCAGCCAAGGGAATTAATCCTTTGGCTGATTTTTACTATAATAGTATTTTAGCAGAGGAAGTTTTAATCAATCAGTTCTATTACTTCTTTTAAATTTTTACTAACCTTATAAATCATAGGCTTAATCTCATCAGTCGGCTCAATTAAATCCGGCACCATAATGGCTTTTATGTTGGCACTGTAAAGGCTTTTGATACCGTTTATGCTGTCCTCTAAGCCTACACAATCCTCAGCTTTAAGCTCTAATTCTTTTACAGCTTTCAAAAAAATTTCAGGGTGAGGCTTGCCATTTGTTACCATATCTCCGCACACAAGCTTATCAAAATATTCAAGCACATTTGCTCTGCGTAAAATTTCCCTTGCACTTTTAGTTGTGGTGGAGGTTGCCAGAGCAATTTTTATTTTTTGTTCCTTTAAAAAATCTAACAGCTCAAACAAGCCTTCTTTAATGGGAACACCCTTTGTTTCTGTGTATTTCCAAAATCTTTCTATGGCTTCTTTGTAGATTTCGTCATAGTTAAAGCTTTCGCCGTAAAGGTCAGCATAATACTTTTTTACCTCAACTGTGCGGATTCCTATGGTCTGTTTGTAAATTTCAAAGCTATAGTCATAGCCCTTTTCCGTTAAAATTTCATTCCAGATTTTAAAGGTCAACAGCTCTGTGTCAAACATAAGGCCGTCCATATCAAAGATTACACCCTTAATCTTCATCTGCTTTTAACTCCTTAAGGCTGTCAACGATTTTTTCAAAAGCCATACTGTGGCTTGCCTTTACCAAAACCACGTCACCTTTATTAATAAGCTGTGGCAGATTTTCAATAAGCTGTTCCTTTGTTTCAAAATAAAGGTTGCTTTCTGCACCCTTTGCAAGCTCCTTTGCCAAAGGTCCTGCTGCAATAACAAGGTCTGTTTTCTTAGCATATTCGCCGGTTTCAAAATGGAGCTTTAACTCATTTACTCCAAGCTCTTTCATATCGCCCAGAATACAAACTTTTCTGCCTTTGAAGTTCATCAGGGTGTCAATTGAGGCTTTTACAGAGGTTGGGTTTGCGTTGTAGCAATCGTCAATGATTTTAATGTAGCCGTTGTCAATAAGATTTGCCCGACTGCCTACGGTTTTATAGCTTTCAACGCCTTTGATAATTTCCTCATCTGTAAGCCCCAAAGCTTTTCCTACAGCTGCTGCTGCAAGGGCGTTGCTTACCATATAGGTACCAATGGCAGGAATTGTAACGTGGAGGGCCTTGCCTTGTACAATAAGGTCAGCTTCGACACTTTCTCCCCCGTTGCTTTTAATGTTTTCAGCCCGGTAATCACCGCTGTTTATACCGTAGAAAACAGGCTTTTTACCCTTAACCTCAGTTACTCTGGACAGCTTGTCGTCATCACCGTTTAATATAACCGTTCCGCCTTCTCTGAGGTTTTCAAACATTTCTGTTTTAGCTTTGAAAACTCCATCTCTGTCACCAAGGTTTTCAATATGACAGTCGCCGATTATGGTAATAACCTCAACAGTAGGCTGTACCATTTCCGAAATACGTTTCATTTCTCCAAAATCGGAAATTCCCATTTCCACAACTGCAACCTCTGTGCTGTCCTCCATACCGAAAAGCGTAAGAGGAACACCAAGCTCGTTGT
>CAMFZJ010000091.1 GCA_946004305.1 uncultured Clostridia bacterium
TACACAAGGAGTATCGTCGGCAGCGTCAGATGTGTATAAGAGACAGAGTGCATATATAGTGCCGGTGAACATTGTGCAATATCACCTTGGAATTAGTAATCCTGAATTTTGGGCAGTTTTGGAATTTTGAAAATTTTTCTTAAAAAGAATGATATGAACTTTGGATTTTCAATAAGTACTACTTTCATAATTACCTCCTGCGACAAGATATGGAAACAACAATGACGGTGATTGATGATATTACCAACACCCAATGTATGGGCAGTACTGAAGCTACAAACATACCTATTCCGAAGGCAAGTGCTGTGGTAGCTGATTTTCTATGACAATTCATTTAATCACCCTTTATTATTATATCTCTGTTTATAAATGTTGTTACAAAAATAATTATATTTAGTAATAATTTTGATAAAATAAAAGCGGAGGGATTATATGGATATATTCTCTATACTTAGTTTACTTGGAGGACTTGCCCTGTTTTTATTTGGTATGCACACTATGGGCAAAAGCCTTGAAAAATCAGCAGGCAATAAAATGGAAAGCATACTTGAGAAAATAACTAACAATACTTTAAAGGGGTTGCTGTTAGGAGCCGGTGTTACTGCTATAATCCAAAGCTCTACTGCTACTACCGTTATGGTGGTTGGTTTTGTTAATTCCGGCATTATGAAGTTAAGACAGGCAGTTGGGGTTATAATGGGTGCAAACTTAGGCACTACTATTACTTCGTGGATATTAAGCCTTACGGGGATTGAGAGCAGTAACACTTTTATGAAGCTGTTAAAGCCTGCAAGCTTCTCCCCTGTTTTCGCTATTGTGGGTATTATAATGCTGATGTTTTTTAAAGACAGCAAAAGGCAGAATATAGGCTCTATTCTCATTGGGTTTGGAATACTAATGACGGGTATGGATACTATGAGCAAGGCTTGTGAGCCTTTGGCTCATGTTCCTGAATTTGGAAAAGTACTTACTATGTTTCAAAATCCAATATTAGGTATATTGGCAGGTGCAGTATTAACGGCAATTGTACAAAGCTCATCCGCCTCTGTAGGAATTTTGCAAGCACTTACGGTTACGGGTAGTATAAGCTTTTCTGTTGCCATACCTATTGTAATGGGACAAAATATCGGCACCTGTATTACTGCACTTATTTCAACTATTGGTGCTAACAAAAATGCTAAGCGTGCAGGATTTATTCATCTGTATTTTAATATTATTGGAGCGGTAATACTTTATTTAGTATATTTAGTCATAAACTCTGTATGGGGTTTTGGCTTTAGTGAAAAAATAATTAACCCGGGGGACGTTGCAATTATCCACACAGTATTCAATCTGCTGTCTACAATGATTTTACTTCCCTTTGCAGGTCTATTGGAAAAGCTTGCTATAGTTACTATTAAAGACAAAAGTCAGGATAAGCCACAACCGTTTATTGATGAAAGATTCTTACAGACTCCTGCTGTTGCAGTAAGTCAATGTAAAAAAATTGCAAATGAGATGGCTGACATATCAAAGGATATGTTAATTGAGGCTCTTGGTTTGATTGAAAAATATGATGAAAAAACAGCAGATGATATACTAAATAAGGAAAAACTTGTTGACAGTTATGAGGACAAGCTGGGTACTTATCTTGTTAAGCTTTCGGGGAAAAATATGAACGGAAGTGATAACAGGGAAGTTTCAAGGCTGTTGCTTTCTATCGGCGATTTCGAGAGAATTGCCGACCACGGAGCCAACATTGTATATTCCCTTAAAACTATGAAGGAAAAGAATATGGAATTTTCTCCTCAGGCTATTAAAGAGCTTAAGGTTGTCAGCAATAGTATTGAAGAAATAATCGGTATTACAGTTGAAGCATTTAAAACAGTAAACAGAAATATGGCATATAAGGTTGAGCCTTTGGAACAGGTTATCGAAAGGCTCTACAGCGAAATTAAGGAAAAGCATATTGAAAGGCTGAAAGCAGGTAAAAGTACAGTTGAAAGAGGTTTTGTCCATTCTGATTTACTGACAAGCTTTAAAAGAGTTGCAGACCATTGCTCAAATATTGCTGTGTATATCATTCAAATAAACAATAAATCCCTTGGCACTCACGAATATCTAAAGGAGCTGAGAGCCAACGACATAGATTTTAAGAATGATTACAAATTTTTCAGAGAAAAGTACAGGCTTAGCTGAAAGAGAATAAAAACTGCGACTTCAAAATATTTGCCTTATAACACTTCGGTAATTTTTATCATATACTTTTGGATATTATTTTTTAGAGATATATTGGGCTTGAAATATCTGCTGAAATTTGGTACAATGGGTAAAATTACGGAGTGTTGAAATATGAAACAAAAACATTTAATTGACCTTGAATATATGACTAAGGATCAGCTTGAAAAAACTATTAAGCTGGCGGGAGTTATTAAGGAAAAGCCCGAAATCTACAAGCATGCTTGTGACGGGAAGATTATGGCTACTTTGTTCTATGAGCCGTCTACAAGAACTCAAATGTCTTTTCAGACTGCAATGATGAGGCTTGGGGGTAAAACTATAGGATTTGATGACCCTATGAACTCATCTGTTGCAAAAGGTGAAAACCTTAAGGATACAATTACTGTTGTAAGCGGTTATGCTGATATTATTGCAATGCGCCACCCTGTGGAGGGGTCTGCTAAAGCAGCTTCCCACTACAGCAATGTTCCTGTTATTAACTGTGGTGACGGCGGGCATTATCACCCTACCCAGACTTTAACCGATGTTGTTACTTTAAGCTACGAAAAAGGCAGACTTGATAACCTGAAAATCGGTTTGTGCGGTGACTTATTAAACGGCAGAACTGTTCATTCACTTATTAAAACAATGAGCAGATATGAGGGCAACAGCTTTGTTTTAATTTCTACAAAAGAATTATCTGTTCCACAGTATATTAAAGACGTAATGGACAAAGCCGGTTGTCCTTATACAGAGGTTGATAATCTTAAAGACGCAATAAGCGACCTTGACGTTCTTTATATGACAAGAATTCAACGTGAAAGATTTGCAAGCGAGGAAGATTATCAGAAACAAAAGGGCGTGTTTGTACTTGACAAAGACAAACTAAGCCTTGCTAAGGAAGATATGATTATTCTTCATCCTCTCCCAAGAGTTGATGAAATTGCCATTGAGGTTGACGATGACCCAAGAGCTTGTTACTTTAAACAGGCCGTCTATGGAATGTACGGCAGAATGGCATTGATTGTTCTTCTGTTAAGACAGGAGGATTCTTTCTTATTCGATACCCCTGATATTGACACAGACAAAAATCTAAAGTGTCACAATGAGAAGTGCATTACAAACGTAGAAATGGAATATTATCTGCCGAAATTCACATATGAAAAAGACGGACACGTTTTCTGCGAATATTGCGACCATATAATTGAATAATACCATTGAACATAAAAACTAAGGACTGCTTTTGCAGTCCTTTTGTTTTGGTGGTTATGTTAGAAATTCACTGGAATTTCAAGGTTTTATTCAGGTTGAAAGAATAGATATACATTTCCTTAACCTTTAATTCTGTGCATTGTTCCATAGCTGATTTATACAGAGCAAGCTGTTTTGAATACATATCTCCTAAGACATTAATATCCTTTACCCTGTCTGTTTTATAATCAACTATTACAAGCTGATTATCTTCAACAAAGGCTAAATCTACAGCACCTTGCATTATGATTTTTTGTTCTTTTAAAGAATTATCTATATTGCTGTCATATTCTTCACCCTTGATTTTTACAGTAAATTTATACTCTCTGAAATATTCATCAGAGTTAATAATCCTTGTAAATAAATCTGTATGGAGAAAGTCGGAGATTTTTTCAGTATCAAGAAGTTCAAACTGCTGTTCTGATAAATAGCCCATATCAACGAGGTTTTTAGCTTCCGACAACACATCTTGTCTTGCCTTTGCAAAATCACAATACTCCATAAATCTATGGAAAGCTGTTCCTCTGTCAGTACCTTTTGCAGACTTGTCAGTCATAAAGTCAGGAGTTCTTAGAACTTTGCTGAAAACATCATTATCTCTGTGGGCAAGATCTGATGCACTTACCTTTTGTGGGAATTTTGTAAGAGCTTGGTTTTTATATATAAAGTTAATTTTCTTTTTAACCTGCTCTATAAAAACTACATCTTCTTGAATTTCTGAAGCATCCTCCCGGTCGTTTAATTCTATATCAGAATTATGGCTTGTTGCTTCAAAATCATTTTCCTTTGTATCTATTATTTCAGTATTGTCAGACATAAGGTTAAATTCCCAAGGGGCAAGTGACTTATCAGCTTCTGTTTTGATTTGGCAGTTTATACGTTTTCTTAAATCATCGCCGGACGGATGAAGCAATAAGCAAGCTACTATCCAATCAGACATTGATTTACAATTTTTTACAGCATATGGAGTTAATTTGTTTCCGGTTATTTTATTGCTGATTGACACAAGGTAATCATAGGGCTTTTCTTGTGCTGTGGTTACTATCAGTCTTTCCTTTGCACGGGTCATTGCTACATAAAGTATTCTCATTTCCTCGGAAATAAATGAGTTGTAAAGTGTAAGACCGGCTGACTTACGCTGGATACTATCGTACTTTAGGAAATCCTCCTTGTATCGTATGCCTACTCCCCCATCTGCCTCAAGCACTAAATCATTTGATGTATCTCTGGTATTAAAGGCTGTTCCGGTTCCGCAGATAAAGCATATTGGAAATTCCAAGCCTTTACTTGCGTGGATACTCATAACCTTAACTACATTGGTATCAATATTTCCGGAGCTTTCCAAAGCGTCTAAGTCAAGTCCTCTTTCCTGAATTTTATCAATAAAGCTGATAAATGAGGAAAGACTTTTATAGCCGTTTGCCCCGAATGTACGGGCATACTCCTGTAGAAGACTCAGATTCTGTGCAGGGTTATTATTTATTGCCATAACAACAGAATCAAAGCTTGTAAGCTGTAGAATAATTCCTATAAGTCTATCAACGGTTGTTGTTACAGAGATTTTTCTGAGTTTTGAAATAAAGTTTATAAATTCTGATGATTTTTTGCTTTTTTCACTATCCTTTAGTATTCCGTTATAGATGGGAATATTCCTGTATTCTGCTCTGATTCTCGCCATATCATCTGCTGTAAATCCAAACATTGGACTCATTAGCACAGACAGCAAAGGTATGTCTTGAACGGGATTATCAATTACTCTGAGAAGATTCAGCATAATTTTGATTTCAAAAATATCAAAAAAGCTGTTTTTCTCTGAGGCTGT
>CAMFZJ010000092.1 GCA_946004305.1 uncultured Clostridia bacterium
TCTGTAGGAGCTTCTGTTGGCTCATCAGGAGTAGATTCTGTTGGGGCAACTGTTTCATCAGGGTTTGTAGATGTTGGAGCCTCAGTTACTTCCTCAGATTCTGTAGTAGCTTCTGTTGATTCCGATTCAATAGGATTATCTAAATCTACATTACCACTTGATACTAATTCATCTTCTACATAGCTTTCAAAGCTGAAAGGAATGTTACCGCCTTCATAACGCTGTGAATCATAGAAGTTAGAAAAATCAATTGTAATAGAAGCAGGATTGAAGTTTGGATTTTTTACAGTGAAGGCTACCATTGCTAATGTTTCGCCCTTTGTAAAATCATAAACATCATCAGAGCTTGATGCGTTAAATAAGATTTTGCCCTGTCCGTCATCGTGTGCAACGATAGAACCTGTGGTGTTGTCGTAAATCGAAATATAATCATCTGATTCAACAGAAAGGTCATCTGTGGGATAATTAATCTCTCCCTCAAATGCCTCAATCATTTTGTCACACTTTACTACATACTCATAAACCACAAGGTCACCTTCAGCATAAGAAGCTGCACTGGTGCTTACAGCTCCACACATCATTAGTGAAGCAATAAGTAAGATAGAAAGTACGATTGAAATAAACTTTTTCATAGTAATTCCTCCTATTTTGTTTCTTGTTTATTTTTTGGTTACTATATTATTTTGACTTTTAAAAATTGAGTTTTCAGGCACATAGCCACGCACCGGAGATAAAGGATAGATGTTAGTATTTTTGCCAACGACCGTACCCGGATTAAGAACAGAATTACATCCAACCTCTACATTGTCACCAAGCATTGCACCGAATTTCTTGACTCCGGTTTCAATTTTCTCACCATTTATTGCAACAGTAACGAGGCTTTTGTCACTTTTAAGGTTAGATGTTATAACACCTGCACCTGTGTGTGATTTATATCCTAATATACTGTCTCCGATATAGTTGTAATGAGGAGCCTGTACGCAGTTAAAAAGAATGGAATTCTTAAGCTCTGTAGAGTTGCCTACAACTGCGTTCTTTCCCACTATTGCACTGCCCCTGATGAAAGCGCCCTGCCTTACCTCTGCATTTTCGTCAATAATAAGCGGACCGTGAAGGTAAGCAGAGTCAAAAACATTTGCGCTTTTTGCAACCCAAATGTCCTCTCCTGTTTTTTCATAAATTTCAGGGTCAAGGGTTGGCCCTATTTTTAAAATAAATTCGCTGATTTTTGATAAAGCTTCCCACGGATAGGTTACGCTTTTTAAAAGGTCTGACGCTATAGTTTCCTCTAAATTATAGAGGTTTATAACTTTTAGCTGTTCCATAATAAATCTCCAATAAATAAAATTATTGTACGGGTTTCAAAATTTTCTGTTCAACATTAAACTTGTCAAAGAGTCCTATAACAACAATTGCAGAAATTATGCCAAGGGCTGAGCCAACGATAACATCTGTTAAGAAATGTACATAATTGTAAAGTCTTGAAAAAGCAATTAAGGCCGCAATAACCAAAGCTACTGTTCCAATCTTTTTGTTAGCCTTAAAGTAAACCGTAGCAGAAGCAAAGGCACAGTTGGAATGTCCCGAAGGGAAGCTGTAGCTTGTTTCCTTTCCTGCATTAAGGGTAAAAGGCATAACTGCATCATGAAAACTTTGGTAGTCATCATAGGGACGAACCCTGCAAACCAAGTTTTTAATAATCAAGTCACCGCAAATAAATCCTAAAATAATAGCGCATAAAGCCATACAACCCCATACTCTGGTTTTCCGGGGGATTATTAATGCAACAGCTATAACTATCAAGCCTATACCGTTGTATGCCATATATGACAGTCCGGCCATAATAGGATCCAAAAAATCACAACGAATATTTTGGTAAATAAAATCAAGAATTGAATAGTCAAATTGAGTTATAAAATTCAAAACATTTACCTCCATTGTCATACAAAATCATTATAACACAAAAGTAATAAAAAGTACACAAAAACTTTTTAATTTTTGCAACATTTTTTATGTTTAGTGATTAGCAGATATAAAGCTAAATATGCAACAATTGAGATAAAAAATATTTATCTCAAAATATTGACATAGCCTCATAAAATTGATATAATAACAAATGCGTAAAAACAGCTGAGGGCCATTAGCTCAGCTGGTTAGAGCTATCGGCTCATAACCGATCGGTCCGGGGTTCGAGTCCCTGATGGCCCACCATAAAACAGAGGATACCAAACGGTATCCTCTGTTTTATTTTTGTGGGCAGGGTCTGGTCGCCGAACGTAAAGAAAATGCTCCGGTGGAGCATTTTTAGTAGGAGCGTTGCAGAAGCCTTTCCCCTAAACGTGGACACAACAGGCGAGGACTGAGTTTTTTCATTTATGAACATACTGATGACCCAATATTACCAAACGGTATCCTCTGTTTTATTTTTGTGGGCAGGGACTCGAAGCCGAGGGTAATGTTTATATATTTGCCTCCCCTGAAAGGGGAGGTGGCAGGGCAAAGCCCTGACGGAGGGGTTAAAAAAACAACACAAACATATACAAAGCCACAGGGTTTATCAAATCAAAACCCTGTGGCTCTTATTTATCTATTCTGTTTTACCAATATCCTCGTTAAAAGTTAAACGACTGTAGTATTCCGCCTACCTGCATTAAATACTGAATACCTATGCTCACAAGGGAAATTGCTACCCATATTGCACAGCCCATAACAATTGTTTTACCGCCTGTTTTAATCAGATTAATTATGTTTGAATTAAGTCCGATTGCAGACATTGCCAGCACAATACAGAACTTGCCTGCTTTTGTAAGCCAAGCCATTGTTTCGCTTACTACCATTCCGCTGTCGCCGCTTGGAAATACTGCTAAAAGTATAGTATTAATAATTGAAGCACCTAAAAACAGTAACACAAACCAAGGAAATATTTTACTTAGATTTACACCCTTACCACCCTCAGCGACACCTTGTACCCTAGCCTTGTGTGTACGCCAAAATGCCAATCCAAGGCAAATGGGAATAATGCACAAGGTTCGGGTCATTTTTACAATAACCGCATAATTCAAAGCTGTGTCGCTTCCTGTAATAGCCGCCCAGCTTGCACCGGCAGCAGTAACTGATGATGTATCGTTTACCGCAGTACCTGCCCACATTCCAAAGCCTGTATCTGTAAATCCGATAGCTTGTCCTATTGCAGGAAATACTAAGGCGGCAATAACATTAAATAAAAATATTACGGAAATAGATTTTGCTATTTCCTGGTCGTCAGCGTCAACAACAGGAGCAGCCGCCGCAATAGCAGAACCACCGCAAATAGATGAGCCAACTGAAACAAGGGTACCTTCTTTTGATGGAATTTTCATAGCTTTGCAAAGCACAAATCCCAACACTAAAGCAACCGTAATTGTAGAAACTATAATAACAAGGGATTGTCCGCCCACCTTGAAAATCTCAAAAAGATTCATACCAAAGCCCAATAGAATTACCGCCAACTGGAGAATCTTTTTAGACACAAATTTAATTCCGCCCTCAAGGCTCTTTCCTCTTGGAATAAATGCAATAATCATACCAATAAGGATTGCAAAAACAGGTCCTCCTACAATTGGAAAATACTGTCCCAATATCCAGGAAGGCACTGCAATTGCAAGACACAAAAGAATACCTAAGCCTTTTTCCTTAATAAAACTCACAACATTACCTCCCATTCATTAGGGTACAATTATAGCATTTCAGCTTTGATTTTGCAACAGAACAACCTCTTTTTATTGTGGCAATCTTTAAGAATACAAATACTCAGCTCTGTATAAAATATCTGTTCAACTTTTTTTACATTATTTGCTCTAAAAAATTAAGTTCCTTTAACATAAATTCGTAACAATTTAATGTTTTTTCGGGAATTTATAGAAAAAACTTTATTTTTTAGGTGAAAAGAAGTATAATTAAGGTGATAGTGCCTTGTAGATAACAGGCTTTTTTGAAGCTCAATTCCAAGTATATAACTCCGGTAACGAGGGCAAAATATTTCAGCTGTTTTAGATTTATCTATTAAAGCAATATACATAAGACAAACACTTTTGAAATTTAAGGTTATATAATAGGGAGGTATTATAGTGAACAGATTCCTTTTCATTGAGCCGGGCGGAGATATAACTAAGCTAATGATGTCTGATTTAGAACATTCAGAAGAAGTGGAGATACTTTTTCAACCATATGTTGTAAAGAATAAATTACTTAGTAAAATCAGAGAAAAGCATATAGGCTACAAACTTAACAAAACAAAACCGGCTCCTTTTCAAAGAATCTGGTGGAAATTTTACACGCTGAATCAATATAATTTTGATGACGGAAATGACTACTACCTGATTTTCGGAAATGCCGTTTTGTCTATGATAGATGACGGGTTTATCCGCAAATTAAATTCAAAGCCCAATGTTCATCTTATTTTATATTTTTCAGATCCTGTAGACGCTCAGGTTACTAAACTTGCTAAAGCAAGAGCAAACCGCAATGAGTTTAAGTATATTTTTACCTTTGACCCAAAGGATGCAGAAAAATACGGATATATGCTGACAAGAAATATTTATTCCGCATCAGATGTTGCCCCTGATAAAACCAAGGAAAGTGATATTTGCTTTATCGGTGAGAACAAAGGACGTCAGCAGGAGCTGGAGGATATTTACAGTATATGCGAAAAAAATGGTGTGAAATCCAATTTTCGTATGACCCGTGTTGAGAAATCCAAAGAGAATACAGCGGGGATTGTTTATAATAAAAGGGTTCCTTATTTGCAGGCAATTGCAGAAGCAAAGGCCTCAAACTGTTTGTTAGAGATTATTCAAAAGGGGCAGTCAGGAGTTACTCTGAGATATTATGAAGCTGTTTGCTATAATAAAAAGCTTCTCACAAACAACCCTGAGATTACAAAGTTGCCGTACTATGACCCCGAATATATGAAATACTATAACAAACCTGAAGATATTGACTTAGAATGGGTTAAAAACAAGGAAAAAGTAGATTACAATTATCAGGGTGATTTTTCACCTGTAGCTTTTATTAAACTGATTAAGAGTATGTTGTGATTTTCTAAAGAATATTTGGAAAGGAATAATTCAAATGAATTTATTAGTTATAAATGCACATTGGTATAACAGAGGAGACGAGGCTGCAATTCGTGCTATGTTACGAGAAATTAAGCGAGCCTATCCCGGCGCCAGTATCCGTATTCAGGCTGCGCTTCCTCAAATGCATCCTCAGGAAGCTGAAATTGA
>CAMFZJ010000093.1 GCA_946004305.1 uncultured Clostridia bacterium
GACACTCAAAGGCTATTTTCTCACTCCAAAGACTGTTGTACTCATTATAATCAACAGAGCTGTAAATCTTATTATATGGGAAAATTTCAGCAAGCTCAGTAATTATTACCGATGGGGAATATTGATTTCCGGAATAGTCAGAGCTATAGGAAGTAACATACACCTTTTCTGTTGAGGAAGTAATTGCGCAATATACAAGATACTTTTCGTGGCAGGCAAGCTCCTCTAATGAATCTGTCAAAGGAAGATTATTATCGACTAAGAGCCTTCTTTCGTTTTCTGTGAAAACTCCGGCAGTTTTAGGTATCGAGGGAAACTCTCCATCAATAGCACCAATCAAAAAGACTGCTTTTGGCTCATTAAGACGTACTCTGTCAGCAGTACCTACAGACACCTGATCCTGAAATCTCGGAATACTGCTTAAAGTAATATCTGACACCTTAAAATCAAAATATTCTTTATACTTCTTTAGCGATAGCTGTTTTTCTCCGGCCACAGCAACCAGTTTTTCCAAGGTTTCGATAATGGAGTTATAAACTCTGACTTCTTCCTTGGCTTCAAGGAGCATTTCTTCATCATCGGTTTCAAACAAGTTGTCAAGGGATTTTTGAACATCATATGCTGTGAGAAGCCTGTATAGTGCCTTAGAAATATCAAGTCCGTTTGCATTTTTACAAGACTCTGCAAATTCTGCAAGGGGAGTTACAACATACTGACGGATTTTTTCGATTTCAGCAAGCTTTTCCTCATCACTTTCACTCAATGCTTCAAAGCCTGAAGGATTACTGCCGAAGGGCTTTTTAAGGTCTTTGCCCTCAATATTCCATATGTACAGATAGTTTTCAAATTCTGCAATTTCTGTTTCTGTCAATGGCAACAAGCCTGTTTTCATCATTGACAAAAGCTGTTCTCTGTCAAATCTTTGAATAACACAATCTATTCCGCAGGAAATAAGCCTTACCACAGGTCTTGTATAAATATCTTGGGGTATATCCATAAAATACGGAATTTCGTATTTTTGAAACGCAATGTCAAGAACGCCTGCATATTTATTACTATCTCTTGCAACTACAGCTATATCATTATAGTTATAGCCTTCTTCAACTACAAGCTGTTTGATTTTTGAGGCAATATAATCAGCTTCACCGTAAATATTATCAGCCTCAAATATTTCTACATTTTCTGCTTTTTCACTATACTTTGAATGGTCGAACTTAAAAATACTACTTTCTAAAAATCCTAAATCCTGATTTTTGAAACGATAATGATTATTAAGAATAGTTTTAGGTGATATTTCCAGAGAATTTTTCTTGGCAATATGCTTAACAGCCTTGTATGTTCTGTAGGTTGTGGCAAAAACTTCGCTGTGCTTATTGTCAATATCAAGGTTTAAGGTAATGTAAAAATCCTTACTTCTGTTCATAAGGAGTTCTATTATTTCAAGCTGTTGATATGTAAAACCGCTGAAGGAGTCCACAACAATTGTATAATCACTGAACATATTGCTGTCTGTTAATATATTCTTTAGTCTGTTAAGGTTGTCAAGGGGGTCAATATATGTTTGTGACACAAGTGCTTCGTAGGCATCTAATACCAAAGCTGTTTCCAAAAGCTTGTAGTTTAAAGTTTCGTCATTAATTACTTCCGCTGTATTTCTAAGCATTTGGGTAGTAATATTATCCTTTTTACATTCCTTAAGTGAATGTACCATAAGGTCGAGTACAGACTTTCCGGTGTTCTTTTTATTGAACATTTCAAGCTTGTCTTCTACCTCATCAAGCGCCATACTCATTATAATATTCCGAACTCCGTCATCAATTACATTCTGATGAATATTACCTGTTTCTGAAAATACATAATTACTAAGACGCGAAAAGCCAAAGACCGTTACATTTCTTGAAAGCTTTGGCCCTAATATATCTAAAAAATCATTTTCTGTTTCAAATGAGCTTTGGTCAGGAACAAGCATCAGAAGTTTACTGTTGCCTTTTCTGCACAAATCGGCAAGGAAGTTTGTTACATATGCGGTTTTTCCTGTTCCTGATGAACCTAAAACAAAATGTACCATAATGTACTCCTTTAATATGATACTTACATTTTATCACAACTTATGTCCCATAAAAAGTACTATGAGAAAAAAGAACATATTTTTTCAAATATTTCTACTACTTTAAACTTATATTCATAATTTCCGTTAGTCATTATTTCATATTCTTCTTGTGTTGTATTTTTCTGCAAGGCTTCATAATTTGTTGAAGCACCAATGCATAGTGAGGGGTACATTACACACCACCAATTATGACCCTCGCCCTTGCCTATTGTTATTCTTAATGCGTCATAATTTCCCGATGGCATTGTAACCTTATCATAATATCTTGTATTGAAATACATATTTTTAATTTCTGCCTGTACTCTGTAATTATAGCCATTTTTATTTACTGTTTTTTGAGCAATGTTTGCAATATTCTGTAGATTGTCTGATGTTAGCTTTTCGGCTTTTTCAAGGCTTTCTGAGTTTTTGTACAAGTCCTCAGTATATTGTAACACTGCATTTCTCACCTGAAGTTTCAACAACTGATCCTCTTTACTGTCTGAGTTTGCAAGGATATGTAGTCTAAACACTTCTTTTGACACATCGTTACACTTTGCCTGAAATGGAATCATTGAAAAAACAATGGTGAGAATTGTTGCTACAGTAAAAGCTTTTAATAATGTTTTTAAATTAGTTTTCATAAAAAACAACCTGTCCTTAATCTTGATAGTAAAATTATGGACAGGTTTATAATTTTTAATCAATAATTGTACAGCCGTTTTTTTCAGGCTTGCAGATAAACACCTTGTCGTAGGTTTCCTTTAGCACCTTCAAACATTTTTCAGCTTTGCGACTGCTGTTAAAAATTCCAAATACCGCAGAGCCTGAACCGCTCATTAAAGCACCTAAAGCTTTGTTAGTAAGCATAGTTTTCTTAATCGCCTTGATTTCGTCTAAGTCAAGTGAAACTTCAAAATCATTAAACAAGGTTGAGGTCATCATCCAAATATCTCTTGCGTAAATAGCCTTTACCATTTCAGCAGTATATTCAGGGTGGCTTAGCTTCATACTGTCGATACGAGAATAGGCTTCGGCAGTTGATATACTTAAATCAGGCTTACAAATTACAATATCACATCTTGGAATTGAAATCATTTTCTCAAGCTTTGTGCCTGTACCGCTTGCAAGCTTCGTACCGCCAACAATACAGAAGGGCACATCTGCTCCGATTTTTTCACCTATTTCGCACATTTCACTTTCTTTTAGGTGTGTTGAAAACAGCTTATTAAGTCCGAGAATTACCGCTGCTCCGTCAGCGCTTCCTCCTGCAAGACCTGCCTGAGTAGGAATATTTTTATCAATTGTGATTTTTATTCCTGTGATTTCGGTTTTTGTGTATTTAAAAAATTCCTTACATGCCTTATAGGCTATATTCTTTTCGTTGCAAGGCACTCCGGGATAATCACAAAAAATCTCAATATCTGCTTTGTCTGTGGTTTCAATTGTAACAAAATCATAAAGGCTGACTGCCTGCATTACCATTGATACATCGTGGTAACCGTCAGGTCGCCTTGCAAGCACATCAAGTGACAAATTAATTTTTGCCGGAGCTTTAACTTTTACTTTCATCCTTGATTTCCTTTACAAATTCTTCAATGCGTTTTAGTGCAATTTTAATATTATTCAGGGACTGAGCATAGGAAATTCTGATATAACCCTCTCCACTTTCGCCAAAGGCGGTACCGGGAACTACTGCCACTCGTTTTTCCTTTACAAGCCTTGTTGCAAATTCTTCACTTAAAAGCCCCGTAGATTTAATACAAGGGAATGTATAAAAGGCACCTAAGGGTTCAAAGCAGGTCAGACCGATTTCGTTAAGCTTGCCTACTATAAGCCTTCTTCGCATATCATAGTCTGCACGCATTTCCGCAATGTCTTCATCACCGTTTTTAAGAGCTTCAATGGCTGCATACTGGGAAGTTGTGGGAGCTGACATAATTCCGTACTGGTGAAGTTTTGTCATCTGTTCTATTATAGGAACAGGACCGAGAGCATAGCCTAAACGCCAGCCTGTCATTGCGTATGCCTTTGAAAATCCGCTGACAATTACTGTGCGCTCTTTCATCCCCTGAATTTCGGCAATTGAAACGTGATGTTTGCCGCCGTATGTAAGCTCGCCGTAAATTTCATCAGAAATTACAATAAGATTATGCTTTATAACAACCTCTGCTATTTCTTCTAAATCCTGACGCTCCATAATTGCACCGGTTGGATTATTTGGAAATGGGAGCACCAGTATTTTTGATTTATCGGTAATTACTGATTCCAGTTCACCCTTAGTAAGGCGAAAATTGTTTTCCACCTTAGTGTTTATTATTACCGGTACGCCCCCTGCCATTTCAGCTAAGGGTTCATAGCACACAAAGGCAGGCTGAGGAATGATTACCTCGTCGCCGGGATTTACGGTAGTGCGGAATACTACATCGATAGCTTCACTGCCGCCAACTGTAACAACAACCTGGGTGTCAGGATTGTACAGCAAATTAAACCTGCGGTCATAATAATTTGATATTTCTTTTCTTAAATCAGCAAAGCCACGGTTTGGCGAATACCAAGTTTTTCCTTTTTCAAGAGAGGTTATTCCGGCCTGTCTGATATGCCAAGGGGTCTGAAAATCAGGCTCACCGATTGAAAGGGAAATTACGTTATCCATTTCAACAGCAATATCAAAAAACTTACGGATTCCTGATGGCTTAACCTGCTGAATAGTATTATTAATATGCTTGGTATAATCTATCACAGGACCATACTCCTTCCGTCCTTATCCTCTTCTACCTCAGACAGAATTACTCCGTTTTCTTTATAGCATTTCAAAAAGAAGTGGGTTGCTGTTGCAGACACACCGTCAATGCAGGCAAGCTTTCTTGCAACGAAGGAGGCTACATCCTGAATTGTCTTTCCTTTTACTGTTACTGCAAAATCAAAAGCACCTGCCATAAGGCTGAGAGAAGATACTTCCTCAAAGGAGGCAAGAACCTTAGCAACATCATCAAAGCCTGTTTCCTTTTTAGGTACAACATTAAGCTGAATTAATGCTGTTACTCCGGAGTCGGGAACCTTTTCCCAATCCACAAGGGCATGGTAGCCTTTGATTACTCCTGACTGTTCATATTCCTTAATCTGTGCCGCTATATAATCTTCCGG
>CAMFZJ010000094.1 GCA_946004305.1 uncultured Clostridia bacterium
GAATATTAAGTTATTTTTATTATTAGCATTGATTTAAAAGTCCTTTGGTGGTAAAATTAAAATAAGTATGTATAGCTGTTTTCCGAAAGGTCTGACATAAATGAATGTAATAAAACGTACTTGGGCAGAGGTTTCCCTTGATAATGCCGAAAAGAACTTTAAAGAAATACAGAACCGTGTTGGCTCAATTCCTATTTGTTGCGTAATAAAGGCAGACGGCTATGGCCACGGAGCTATAGAGCTTGCAAGGTTATTTGCAAAGCTTGGTGCAAAATACTTTGCAGTCAGCAATATTGACGAAGCTAAGGAGCTTCGCAACAATGGAATAAATCTGCCTATCGTAATACTTGGTTATACTGACGTAAAATCCGTCCAGGAGCTTGCACAGTACAGTATTGAACAGACTGTTTTGTCCTATGAATACGGAATTGCTCTTAATAAAGAATGTGCCAAAAACAATGTAAAGGTAAAAATCCACATTAAAGTGGATTCCGGAATGTCACGGATTGGATTTATGTGTCAGCAGTTCCCAAGAGATAATAATTCTATAGAAGAAATATATAGCGTTTGCAACCTGCCAAATCTTGAAGTAACAGGAATCTTTACTCACTTCTGTGTGTCAGATGAAGGTGAGAATGGACAGGAGTTTACAGAAATACAATACCAAAACTTTTCTCATACAGTAGAAAGCCTCAAGGAAAAGGGGATAAATTTCCCTGTAGTCCATTGTTCAAATTCCGGAGCAATCGAAGATTATCCCGATACTTATAATTCTATGGTTCGTGCAGGAATTATTCTCTATGGACTTGCCCCTTCGGATAAAATCAGAAATGAGCTAAATTTACTTCCTGTTATGACTTTAAAGTCAACAATTGCACATATTAAAACTATCGAAAAAGGAGCCTGTGTTTCCTATGGCAGAACCTTTGCAGCAGATAAACAAATGAAAATTGCCACCGTTCCAATAGGTTATGCTGACGGCTATGTCAGGGGATATGCCGAAAACGGCTATATGATAGTAAACGGAAAAAAAGCTAAAATCATCGGCAGAATCTGTATGGATCAAACAATGATTGACGTTAGTGATATAGACAACATAAATATCGGTGATGAGGTTATAGTTTTCGGCACCGGTGAAAATGGTGAGCAAACGGCAACAGACCTTGCAAGCATAAACCATACTATTAATTATGAGGTAATTTGTACAGTTTCAAAGCGTGTGCCACGATACTATACAAAAAACGGAAAGATTACGAAAGTGATGTATAAACTATGAATATACTTGTTGTAGACGGAAACAGCATATTAAACCGTGCCTTTTACGGAATACGTCCACTTACTACAAAAAGCGGACAGCCTACAAATGCTATTTACGGTTTTATAACAATGCTGGAAAAAATTAAAGCAGATACAAACCCTGACAGAGTTGCTATAGCCTTTGATTTAAAATCAAAAACCTTTCGCCACAAAGCCTATGAGGGCTATAAGTCAAACCGTAAGGGAATGCCTGAGGAGCTTGCCGCCCAGCTGGAGCCTTTAAAAACCTTGCTTACTCTTTTAGGCTATACCTTGGTAACCTGTGAAGGCTATGAGGCTGACGATATATTAGGCACACTTTCTCTTGCAGCAGAAAAGCAGGGACATAAATGCTTTATTGCTACCGGTGACAGAGATTCTCTCCAATTGGTATCAGATAGCGTAACTGTAGATTTAGCCTCAAACAAAGCTAATATTTTCTACACTCCTGAAAAAATTATGGAGGATTACGGAGTAACTCCTCATCAGCTTATAGACATTAAAGCTATTCAGGGAGATTCATCAGACTGTATTCCCGGGGTTGCAGGTATAGGTCCCAAGGGCGCAGGAGATTTAATTCAGCGTTTTAACAATCTTGATTATATATATGAAAACATTGATACAATAGATGTAAAAGAGGGCATACGCAAAAAGCTTATTGCAGATAAAGACAACGCATTTATGAGCCGTATGCTGGGAGAAATCCGCAGGGATATTCCCATAGATACAGATTTTGACAGCTATAAGGTAGTTGTTGAAAATCCTGATGCGGCCATTAGATTTATGGGTTCTCTCGAGCTTTTTAAGATAATAGAAAAGCTTGATTTAAAATCAGAAAATCCAAAGGCAGAAACAGAGGAGGCTTTAGCACCGAAGGAAAAAATCTCTTTTGAAGAGGTTAAGGATATTTTCGTAAAAGAATTATATTTCATCGCAGAATATGAGGATAACAATATTTCATTAATAATTTCTGCTGAAAAAAAGGTTGTAAAGCTTACTGATAATGAAAAGATACAGTCACTTCTTAGAAATGAAAAAATCAGCAAATATACCTTTGACAGCAAGCCTATGTTTTCTTATGCTGACAAAAACGGTTTTGAAATCAAAGGCTTAAAAACCGACTTGCTTTTGGGAGCTTATCTTTTACAGCCCTCATCCTCATCCTATAGCTTAGACAAGCTTTGCGCTTCATATCTACTAGACTTACCTGAAATAGACTTGCCTGAAGCAATCACAGAGGAAAACAAAAAACCAAAAAATCATATTTCTAAAAAGGAATTATATTCAGCAGTTTATCTTATGCCTTTATTAACAAAAAAGCTTCTTGAAGAAATTGCCGAAAAGGATATGGATAAGCTTCTTGCAGAGGTTGAACTTCCCCTTGCAAATGTCCTTGCTAAAATGGAAAATATCGGTTTTTCCGTTGATAAAAAGGGAATAGAAGCCTACGGTGAAGTAATAGGTCAGCAGATAAAAACCCTTGAACAGGATATTTACAATCAGGTAGGCTATGAGTTTAACATTAATTCACCAAAACAGCTTGGAATTGCGCTTTTTGAGGATATGGGACTTCCCTGCAAAAAGAAAACAAAAAGCGGCTATTCAACAAATGCAGATGTTTTGGAGGGTTTAAGGTACGCCTATCCGGTAGTTGATATGGTGCTTAATTATCGCACCCTTGCAAAGCTAAAATCTACCTACTGTGACGGACTTCTCAAGGTAATCGGAGAGGACGGACGTATTCACTCAAGCTTTAACCAAACAGAAACCCGCACAGGCAGAATCAGCTCCACAGAGCCTAATTTACAAAACATTCCCGTACGGACAGAGCTTGGCAGAGAAATGCGTAAATTCTTTGTAGCCAAAGAGGGTTGGGTACTTGTTGACGCTGACTACAGCCAAATTGAGCTGAGAGTTCTTGCACATATTTCAAATGATAAAAATATGATACAGGGCTTTAATGATAATGAGGATATACACGCAATCACCGCTTCACAGGTATTTAATATGCCAATAGAAATGGTAACTCCTGTTATGCGAAGCAGAGCGAAAGCAGTAAACTTTGGAATTGTTTACGGCATTGGTGCATTTTCTCTTGCAAAGGACATTAAGGTAACAAATAAAGAAGCTGCCAATTATATTAAGTCATACCTTGCCCACTACAGCGGTGTTGATGAATATATGAAAAAGGTGGTAGAACAGGCAAAGAAAACAGGCTACGCAGTTACAATGTTTGGCAGACGCCGTTATCTTCCGGAGCTTACAACAGGCAATCATATGACAAGAGCCTTTGGAGAACGTGTAGCACGAAATATGCCCATACAGGGAACAGCGGCTGATATTATTAAAATCGCAATGGTAAATGTAGATAACCGCATTAAAGAAGAAAACCTCCACGCAAGACTGATTTTGCAGGTTCACGATGAGCTTATTGTTGAAGCTCCTCAGGACGAAGCAATGAGAGTGGCAATGCTTTTGCAGGAGGAAATGGAAAAGGCAGTTAGTCTGAGTGTACCCCTTGTAGCGGAAGCTTCAATGGGAAAAACTTGGTATGATGCAAAGAGTTAATTATGAAAAATATTTTATTTGTATGTACAGGAAACACCTGCCGAAGTCCTATGGCACAGGGAATTTGCGAGAAAATTGCTAAGGATAATAACCTTAATATTAATGTGAAAAGTGCAGGAATATCCACATTCAGCGGATTGCCTGTTTCTGAAAATGCAATAGCAGTTTGCAAAGAAATCGGAGTTGATATTTCAGACCTCCGCACAACATTTATAGGGGATATTAACCTTGATGATTTTGACCGTATATTTGTAATGACAAATTCCCATAAAATCCGGCTGTTAAGCGCAGGTGTAGACAGTAAAAAGGTTTCTGTTCTTGCAGAGGATACAGGGGGAATATCCGACCCATATGGGGGAGATCTAAACATATACCGAAAATGCAGGGACCAAATATATAAAGGAACAGAAAATTCTATAAAAGAATTATGATTATCAGAGAAATGACTTCTGAGGATATTAAAAGTGTAGCAGAAATAGAGAAACTTTCATTTACTCACCCTTGGAGTGAAGAAAATCTCAGGGACTCCTTTAACAGTGTCTGCAATCACTTTTATATTTCTCAAAATGAAAATAAAGTAGTTGGCTATATTGGATTTACCGTAGCCGCAGACGAAGGCTATATTCTCAACGTAGCAGTACACCCTGATTTTCAAGGTCAGGGTATTGGAAAGGCATTGGTTGAAAAAACCGTAAATTACGCAGTAGAAAACAGTCTTGCTTTTGTAACCTTAGAGGTAAGAGAATCTAACTCAAAGGCTATCAGGCTTTACGGATATTTCGATTTTGAAGAAGTTGGAAAACGTAAGGGATATTACAGCAATCCCAAAGAGGACGCAATCCTTATGACCAGATATTTTAATTCTATAAAGGAATAATATATTATGAAGATTTTATCAATAGAAAGCTCCTGTGACGAAACCGCAGCAGCAGTAGTAGAAAACGGAAGAAAGGTTTTAAGCTCGGTAATTGCTTCCCAGGTTGAGGAGCATAAGCTCTATGGGGGAGTTGTACCTGAAATTGCTTCCCGCCGCCACGCAGAAGCAATTGTACCTGTAGTAAAACAGGCGCTAAATGAAGCAGAATGTTCAATGGATGATATTGAAGCTATTGCAGTAACTCACGCTCCCGGGCTTATCGGCGCCCTTTTGGTAGGGGTTAATTTTGCAAAAGGCCTTTCTATGGCAACAGGAAAGCCACTTGTACCTACCCATCACCTAAGAGGACACATAGCTTCCAATTATATTTCTAATACGGAGTTGAAGCCTCCTTTTCTTTGCTTAGTTGTAAGCGGAGGACACAGCCATATTGTGTTGGTTGAGGACTATACAAAAATGAAAATAATCGGCAGAACTCGTGATGA
>CAMFZJ010000095.1 GCA_946004305.1 uncultured Clostridia bacterium
ATTTATATATTATAAGCCGGTTTTCAAAACTAATTCCTCCTTAAATACCACTTGCAACCATAAATAAACTGTGGTAAAATCATTGTGTATGTATAAAAGGAGTTTTGTAGAATTATGGAATACACTTTTTCTGACAGAACAAATAATCTGAAGCCCAGCGCTATCAGAGAAATTTTTAAATATGCTTCTGACCCGGAAGTGGTTTCTTTGTCAGCAGGAAATCCCTCTGAGGAGGCTTTTCCGGCAAAGGAGCTTGAGGAAATATCCTCAAGACTTTTCAGGGAAAACCCTATTGGAATTTTGCAGTATAGCGTTACAGAGGGCTATCCTAAATTAAGACAATACCTTTTAAGCTATATGAGGGACAAATATAATATAGGCTCTGAAAATGATGATATTCTCATTACAACAGGGGCTCAGCAGATTATGGACTTTGCAACAAAGTCCCTTGTAAACGAGGGTGACGTTATTATTACGGAAGCTCCCAGCTTTATCGGCTCTCTTAACACTTTCCGTTCTTACAACGCAAAGCTTGTGGGAGTTCCTGTTGAAAAAGACGGAATGAATATGGAAAGCCTTGAAAAGGCTTTAGCTGAAAATAAAAATGTAAGGTTTATTTACACTATCCCAAATTTTCAAAATCCCTCCGGTGTTACAACAAGCCTTGAAAAGCGTGTCAAGATGTATGAGCTTGCACAGAAATACAATGTGCTTATTCTTGAAGATAACCCATATGGAGATTTACGCTACAGCGGAGATTATATTCCTGCCATAAAAACCTTGGATACTGACGGCAGGGTTATTTATGCAGGCAGTTTCAGCAAGGTTGTTTCTCCGGGAATACGTGTTGCATATGTTATTGCCCCAAAAGAGATTATTCAGAAAATGACAGTTTGCAAACAGGCAAGTGACGTGCATACTAACATATGGTCCCAAATGCTATGCTATGAGTTTATGACAAAATATGACTTTGAAGCTCACCTTGAAAAGCTTAGAACCATATATCGAAAAAAAGCTAAGTATTGTATGGATTTGCTTGATAAATACTGTGTGCCGAAAATCACATATGATAAAATTGACGGAGGACTTTTCATATGGTGTAAGCTTCCGCAGAATGTTGATATGCCTGACTTTTGCAGAAAAGCTATTGAAAACAAGGTTTGCGTAGTTCCGGGAAACGCTTTCCTTACAGACGAAAATGACAGCTCTAACGGATTCAGAATTAACTTCTCAACTCCTACTGACCAACAGCTTGAAAAAGGTATTAAAATACTCGGTCAGCTTGCAGACAAAATCATAAAATGAGGTATAAATTATGGAAAATGAAAAGAAAAAAGTAGCTCTAAGTCTTATTCAGCCAAGCGGTACAATCACCTTGGGCAACTATCTTGGGGCTGTAAGAAACTGGGTAAATATGCAGGAGGACTTTGACTGTATTTTAGGACTTGCAGATTTACATACAATTACAGTAAGACAGGAACCTGCTAAAATGCGCAAGAACATTATTGAGGCTTATGCTTCAATTTTGGCTTGCGGTATAGATGTAGAAAAAACACTTTTCTTCATTCAAAGCCACGTTCACACTCACGCAGAGCTTGCTTGGCTTTTAAACTGCTACACTCAGTTTGGAGAGCTTTCCAGAATGACTCAGTTTAAGGACAAAAGCGCAAAACACGCTGACAACATTAACGCAGGCTTGTTTACATATCCCAGCCTTATGGCTGCTGATATTCTTCTTTATCAGGCTGACTGTGTTCCTGTGGGAGCTGACCAAATGCAGCACTTAGAGCTTACAAGAGATATTGCAACCCGCTTTAACGGACTTTACGGCAATGTTTTCAAGGTGCCTGAGGCGTTTATTCCAAAAACTGGTGCAAGAGTAATGAGCCTGCAGGACCCTACAAGAAAAATGAGCAAGTCAGACGAAAACGTAAACGGCTGCGTTCATCTTCTTGACCCGCCTGAGGTTATTATGAAGAAGTTTAAACGTGCTGTTACAGACAGCGAGGCCTGTGTAAGATACGGCGAGGGTAAAGACGGAATTAACAACCTTATGGATATTTACGGAGCTGTTACCGGTCTTAGTCATGAGCAGATTGAAAAGGACTTTGAGGGCAAGGGCTACGGCGACTTTAAAACAGCAGTAGGCGAGGCTGTTGTTGAAACTCTCCGTCCTGTAAGAGAAAGATATGAAAAGCTTATTGCCGACAAAGCTTATCTTGAGGAATGTTACAGAAAGGCTGACGAAATCGCTCTGAAAATTTCTATGAGAACTCTTACAAAGGCAAAGAAAAAAATCGGTTTTGTCCTTTAAAAATATATACAAAATATTGTGGGGCGGTTTGTTGAAACTGCCCCTTTTTTTGCAATTTGTTGCTTTTGTTTAGCTTTTATGTTATTGTAAATACGGAGGGTATTTTGGTTATATGAAAAAGACTTTTTATTCGGAATTAGCATATGTTTTCGGGCTGTTGTCAACAGCCTTGGGAGTTGCTTTAATGGCAAAGGCTGACTTCGGTTTGTCTATGGTGGTAGCTCCTGCTTTTTTGATTTATAAAAAGCTGTCTATGTTATTGCCATGGTTTAGTTTTGGAATGGCTGAATATTTGTTTCAGGGATTTTTGATTGTTCTTACAATGATAGTATTGAGAAAGTTTAAGCTTTCTTATTTCTTTTCTTTTGTAACGGTTGTGATTTACGGTTTTATCCTTGACGGGTTTGTGTTTTTGACAGGGTTTATCCCTGCTGAAATTATTTTTGTAAGAGTATTGTGTTTTGTTTTCGGTATGCTGATTTTAGCTTTTGGTATTGCCGTCATATTGCATACATACATTCCTCCGGAAGCTTATGAGCTTTTTGTTAAGGAGATTTCTTTAGAAAAGAATATCCCTTTTTCAAAATTTAAAACCCTGTATGATGTTTCAAGTCTTGTACTGGCAATTGTTCTGTCATTTTCTTTCTTTGGATTTGGAGTTTTTGTAGGGGTTAAGGTTGGTACATTTTTCTGTGCCTTAGTCAGCGGATTTATTATTGGCAGGTTTTCGGCTTTGCTGGAAAAGCATTTTGAATTTAAAGATAAATTCAACCTTAGAAAATGGTTTTGATTGATAGGAAATTCGTCACCTTTGTGACTTAAAGGAAAGGAATATATATATGAGAAAGAAGGTCTTTAAAAGAACATTAAGCCTGATTATGACTATGCTCTTATGTGTAACAGCTATTGTCGGCACAGGTGCTTTTTCTGTTCAGGCGGCAGGTTATCAGATGTATCTGCGAGGAAATTTTAACAACTGGGGAGCTTCTACGGAATATCTTATGACTAACGACAACAACAACCATTGTTCAATTACTGTAACTCTTGATGCAGGTAACTATGAATTTAAGGCCGCTACATCAAACTGGACAAGTTGTGTAATTCCTGAGGGCGACAATGCCTCTGTTACATTAACAGAGAAATCTCAGGTTACCTTTGTTGCTGATTTTGGAAGCAAAACCGTTCAGGCTTTTGTAGCATCAACTCGTCCTCAGACAGAGGCTGAGGGAGTTACCATCCGTTCAAAGTGGATGGAGCATAATGATTTGATTATGGCTTTAGATGGAGAGCAGGTTGTTTATGTAAGTGCTGATGATAAAAAGGACAGCGATAATTACAGTTGGAATATTATCCCTTGCGGTAATGACAGCTTTTTCCTTCAAAACGCAACTACAAAGGGCTATGTTTACATAGACGGAAGTATTGTAATGTGTTCATCAAGCGGTGATTCAACTGACGCAGGAAAATGGATTGTTGACACTTCAACCGGCAACAACAGATTTATAAATGTTCAGAGCAATACGGTTCTTAATATTGAAAACCTTGCGGGTAATATTGAATGTTCTGATGTACCTATTTACTATACAAGCGGACAGTGGGGATTTGAGTACAGCTCATATAATTATACTATGCACACAAAGGGAATTACAGACACAGGATATTCCGTTACGGCAAACTTCCCAACTTCTATTACATCAAACGCAACAGGATCACCAAAGACTTGGAATCTTTCAGAGGATTTGTCGGAACAGCCTAAGTTTTCTGCTCCTAATACTCCTCTTGCAGCAGCGGTTTATAACCTTACTATGGAGGAAACTCTGAAGAGCATTAATACTGATGAGTTCGGCGAAGTGTTCTACACAGGTACAGAGTGGCAGAAGGTATGGACTCGTGACACAGCTATGGCGTGTATGTATTCACTTTCATGGATTTTCCCTGACATCAGCTACAACTGCCAGCGTGAGAAAATCAAAACTTCTGACGGAATTTCCGTATTTGAGGAAGACACCGGCTCAGGCGGTTCTTACCCTGTTTCTACCGACAAGATTATCACAATGCTTGCAGTATGGGAAACATACCTTACTGACGGAAATAAAGACCATCTGAAGTATTTTTACGATATTTGCGAAAACACTATTATGCAGGATATGAACGTGTGCTACGATAAAGAATCGGGACTGTTCAGAGGTGAAACCAGCGGTACAGACTGGCGTGACCAGACCTATCCTGACTGGACAAGCGAAACTGTAAACAACGGCCTTAACAATATTGCAGAAAGTAAATCTACAAGCGTAAATGTTTATTACGTTAAGGTTTTGGAAATTATGAGCAAGGCTGCCGAAATTTTAGGCAAAGATAAGGAAACTCAGGACAGATGGGCAGAAATGTCACAAAAGCTTGAGGAAAAGGTTTCAGACAGACTTTGGAACGATAATTTGGGATTATACTCAGCTTGGGAATATCCTGAATATATGGGAAGTCCTCTGGCTGAAAAAGCTGATGTTCTCGGCAACGGATATGCACTTTGGTACAATGTAGGTACTGAGGAGCAGTTAAATCAGATTGCTGAAAATTATCCTCTTGTAAACTATGGTGCACCAACAGTTTATCCCCAAAAAATGGGTACGCTTGCAAATGCTCAGAAGTATTATCACAATCGCGGAATATGGCCGGGCTGGCAGGTTGCACTTATGATTGGCGCAAAATATAAGGGCAACGAAGCCGTTGCTGAGGAAATCTTCAATTCAAATGTCAGAGGAGCGGCTACCGCCCTTACAAACAAAGAGGTTATCAACTACGAAACAGGCGAGGGCATTTGCTCCGACCAGCAGTTATGGTCAATTGCAGGTACACTTTCCGGATATTACAGAGTTCTCTT
>CAMFZJ010000096.1 GCA_946004305.1 uncultured Clostridia bacterium
TCTACGTCTCGTGGGCTCGGAGATGTGTATAAGAGACAGATATAATACTTTGGATAATGTGGTAGTGTATATTTTGCACAAAAGGGGAGATATAGTTGGTTGTTCTTGGTATTGACCCGGGCTATGCAATAGTAGGCTGGGGTTTGATAGAATATAAAAACAATAGCTATCGTCCTTTAAGATTCGGTGCAATAACTACTGACGCTGATACCGACTTTAATCAGCGGTTAAAAATCATATATGAAGATGTTTCCGAAATAATAAGACTTTTCAAGCCGGAAACTCTTGCAATTGAAAAATTATATTTTCAGTCTAATCAGAAAACTGCAATTATGGTAGCGGAAGCCAGAGGTGTAACACTTTTGGCAGCACAGCAGGCTAATATTCCGATTTTTGAATATACACCATTGCAGGTGAAAACTGCTGTAACTGGCTACGGAAAAGCCAAAAAACCACAGGTAATGGAAATGACCCGCAGGCTTTTAAATTTGCCGGAAGTTCCAAAGCCTGACGATACTGCCGATGCATTGGCAATAGCTATTTGCCATACACAGGCAAGTGGCGGAGAATTAAGACAAAAGCTTCATAAGGAGGGAATTGTCTGATGTATTATAGCGTCAGAGGTCAGGTTATACACCTTGGACAGAATGTAGCTGTAATTGAATGTGGAGGAGTTGGCTATAAATGTCAGACTACAATCAATACACAGAAAAATCTTAAACTTAATACAGAAGCTAAGCTTTTTACATACCTTAACGTAAGAGAAGATGCAATGGAGCTTTTCGGCTTTGGCACAGAAGAGGAACTTTCAGCTTTCAAAACCCTGATAAGCGTAAGCGGTGTAGGTCCAAAGGTCGGTCTGGCAATTTTGTCTGTTCTTACTCCACAGCAGATTTCCCTTGCAATAGCTTCAAATGACCTTAAATCAATTACAATGGCACCGGGTGTAGGCAAAAAGCTTGCTCAGAGGATAGTTTTGGAACTAAAGGATAAATTCAGTTTAAAATCTGATGGAGATATTTCCCTGCAAGGCTCTTCAGTTTCAGCAAATACTTCTGTTGGCAATGTGCCGAAAGCGATTGAAGCATTGTCTGTGCTGGGCTATAGTGCCTCAGATGTTGCACCCTTTATTTCAACTCTTGATGCAAACTTGCCTGTAGAAAAGCTTATTGGAGAAACTCTTAAGCTTATGGGTAGAAATTGACAGCAAATTGTTTTATTTGAGGATAGAATATGAGTATTGAATTTTCAGATGAATTTGATTTTGAAAACCGAATAGTAGATACTTCTCAGATTCCTGAGGATAACAGCGAAACAGAGAATCCTCTCCGTCCAAAAACCTTAGATGATTACATAGGTCAGGAAACTGTAAAGGAAAATCTGAGAATTTTTATAGACGCAGCAAAGCAAAGAGGAGAAACTCTTGACCATGTTTTGCTTTACGGACCGCCGGGACTTGGAAAAACCACCCTGTCTGCAATTATTGCAAACGAGCTTGGAGTATCAGTTCGTATTACTTCCGGCCCTGCAATTGAGAAGCCGGGAGATTTAGCTTCTCTCCTAACAAATCTAAATCAGGGCGACGTACTCTTTATTGACGAAATACATAGATTGAGCAGAGCAGTAGAGGAAATTCTCTATCCGTCAATGGAGGATTTTGCTATAGATATTATTACAGGTAAGGGTCAAATGGCGGCCTCTTATCATTTGCCGTTACCAAAATTCACCCTTGTAGGTGCAACTACAAGAGCCGGTCAGCTGACTGCACCACTTCGTGACAGATTTGGTGTGGTGCTAAGACTTGAACTGTATACTCCTGAGGAGCTTGCACTCATAGTAGAGCGTAGTGCCGGAATACTAGGCATTGATATTGAACATGACGGAGCATTGGAGATTGCCTCACGTTCACGAGGTACACCGCGAATTGCAAACAGGCTCCTAAAACGTGTCCGTGACTTTGCACAGGTTCTTTCAGACGGTGTAATAACTGTGGAAACTGCACGGATAGCTTTGGAAAGACTTGGTATTGATGAATTGGGACTTGACCAAAATGACAGACGTATGCTTGAAGCAATAATAAAGTTTTATAACGGTGGCCCTGTAGGCTTGGAAACCCTGGCAGCGGCAATAGGCGAAGAGGCTGTTACAATTGAGGATGTGTATGAGCCTTATCTTTTACAAATTGGATTTTTAAGCAGAACACCACGAGGCAGATGTATTACAACAGAGGCGTGCAACCATCTGGGAATGAAATTCCCCGGCGGAGCAAGCTCACAGCAATCGCTATTTGATTAGAGTATCAGAAAATTATTAATCATTAGAAAAAGAATCATTGAGGAGAAAATTATGGGTAGATTATTTGGTACAGACGGTGCAAGAGGTATAGCTAATACAGAGCTTACACCTGAGCTAGCAATGAATATCGGCAGAGCCACAGCAATGGTGCTTATCAATGACAGCGTTAAGCATCCTACTTTTTTAATCGGAAAAGATACACGTCTTTCAGGTGATATGCTTGAGGGTGCTCTGATAGCAGGACTTTGTTCGGTCGGAGCAAATGTAAAGCTTCTGGGAGTAATTCCAACTCCTGCTGTAGCCTATCTTGTAAAGAAATATAATGCTGACGCAGGTATTATGATTTCAGCCTCACACAATCCGTTTGAGTTTAACGGCATTAAGATCTTTAGTGATGAAGGATTTAAACTTCCTGATGACCTTGAAGAACAGATAGAATCAATTGTACTTGATAACAAAGTTCCTTATACAATCGCAGAAAATGAGAATGTAGGTAAGGTTGAATACGTAACAAATGGGGCTGATGACTATATTAATCACATTGTTGAGAACATTAGCTATGACCTTAACGGGCTTAACATAGCTCTTGATTGTTCCAACGGAGCTTCATCAGTAACTGCAAGAAAGCTTTTTACAAAACTGGGTGCAAATGTTCATATTCTGTTTGATCAGCCTGACGGTATTAACATCAATGAGGATTGCGGTTCAACACATATCGAAAAGTTGCAGGAATATGTACTGGCAAATAATCTTGACGGCGGACTTGCATTTGACGGTGACGCTGACAGATGCCTTGCTGTTGATGAAAAAGGTCATCTTGTAGACGGTGACTTTATTATTGCAATAATTGCCGCTGATTTTAAAAGTCAGGGCAAACTTAAAAAGAATGCTGTTGTAGGAACTGTAATGACTAATATGGGCTTCAACAGATTCTGTGATGAAAACGGAATGAAATTTGTATCAACAAAGGTTGGTGACAGATACGTTCTTGAAGCAATGGTAAGAGAGGGATATAACATTGGCGGTGAGCAGAGCGGACATGTAATTATGCTTGATTACTCAACAACAGGTGACGGCGAGCTTACAGGTGCAACATTAATGAGTATGCTAAACCGCAGACAGGCTAAGCTAAGCTCAATTGCTACACTTATGGAGCGTTATCCTCAGGTTCTTATCAATATAAAGGTTTCAAACGAGGGCAAGCTTGCTTTCTATACAGATAAAAAGCTAAAAGAGGAAATCAAACGAATTTCCGACATTCTGGAGGACAGAGGACGTATCCTTGTACGAGCATCAGGCACAGAGCCTTTGGTAAGGGTAATGCTTGAGGGTGAAAATTTAGAAGAAATAACAAAGCTGGCTAATGAGGCGGCTGAGATGGTAAGGGAAAGACTTTCATAATGAGAATATCTGATAATTGGAAGGATTATGAGCTGATTGATTGTTCTGACGGAGAACGTCTGGAACGATGGGGAAACATAATACTAATCAGACCTGACCCACAGATTATATGGAGTACAGGGAAGAATAATCCTTTGTGGAAGAATGCCCACGCTCGGTATCACCGCAGTAATAAAGGCGGTGGCTATTGGGAAATGTACAAAAAAGTCCCTGATAGCTGGAGCATTAATTTCAAAAACTTGGTGTTCAATATTAAACCAATGGGCTTTAAACACACAGGAGTGTTTCCTGAACAGGCAGTAAATTGGGATTGGATGCAGGATAAAATATCTAAAGAAAACTGCCCACTTAACATTTTAAATCTCTTTGGATATACAGGCTGTGCAACCTTAGCCTGTATGGACGCAGGCGCAACCGTATGCCATGTAGATGCCAGTAAGGGTATGGTAAACTGGGCAAAGGAAAACGCGGTTTCTTCAGGTTTAGCACAAAAGCCTGTAAGATGGCTTGTAGATGATTGCGTAAAATTTGTTCAGAGAGAAATCCGCAGAGGACATAAATACGATGGAATACTTATGGACCCTCCTTCATACGGCAGAGGTCCAAACGGTGAAGTATGGAAAATTGAAGAAAAACTTTATTCTTTATTAGAATTATGTATGCAGGTTTTATCAGATGACCCGATATTCTTTATATTAAATTCATATACAACAGGGCTGTCGCCTGCTGTAATGGAATATCTGCTGAATGTTCAGCTTAAATCAAAGCTTGGAGGAAAGGTGTCCTCTGATGAAATAGGACTGAAGGTAACAGAAACAAACCTCTGTTTGCCTTGTGGTTCAACGGTAATTTGGGAGAAATAAATGAGTTTTATATCCGCAGAAAATGTAAAGTTTTCTTACGAGAATGAAGATTCAAAAAAGAATATAGTACTAAATGATGTTTCAATCAAGGTGAAAAAAGGAGAATTTGTAGCATTACTGGGACATAACGGCTGTGGAAAATCCACTATGGCAAAGCATTTTAATGCTATGCTTTTGCCTGAAAGCGGAACAGTTTTTGTTGAAGGTATGGATACAAAAGACGGTGAGCTTACATACGAGATTCGCCGAAATGTTGGGCTTGTTCTTCAAAATCCCGACAATCAGCTTGTAGCAAGTATTGTAGAGGAAGATGTGGCTTTTGGCCCTGAAAATCTTGGAATTGAACCGTCTGAAATTCGCAGACGAGTTGATGATGCTTTAAAAACTGTGGATATGTATGAATACCGCAATTATGCTCCCCATAAGCTTTCAGGGGGTCAAAAACAGCGAGTTGCCATTGCCGGAATTATTGCTATGGAGCCTAAATGTATTGTGTTTGACGAGCCCACAGCAATGCTTGATCCAAAGGGCAGAGATGAAGTATTAAATTCTATCAAGACACTTAATCAGCGTGGCATAACAATTATTTTAATTACCCACTATATGGATGAAGCTGTCCTTGCAGATCGTG
>CAMFZJ010000097.1 GCA_946004305.1 uncultured Clostridia bacterium
AATTTCATAAAATTTTCAATATGAAACAGCCTTCGACAAAGAAGGCTGTTTTTTTCGCCATATTTACGTTATATTACTTATATTCCTTTTTATGTTTTTGTTCATTGTAAAAACAAGTAAAAAGTGCTAAAATTAGGTTGTACTATATTTCCGATTTGGAATTAAGAAAATTAATTTTTGTTTTATAATTGATTGAATATGTTTAAATATGGAGGTTGCCATATGAGATTGGGTTTGGATATCGGTTCAACCACTATTAAGTGCGTTGTTCTTGATGACCGTAACAACTTAATATACAGTACATATCAGCGTCACTACTCACAGATTACAGAGAAAATCGGCGAGATACTCTCCCTTGTAAGAAAAGAGGTTCCCGGAGTTGAAAATGCTCTTTGTGCTTTAAGCGGAAGTGCAGGTATGGGTGTTGCCGAGAGCTGCGGACTGTCCTTTGTTCAGGAGGTTTACGCAACAAGAGTTGCCGCCAACACTTTTATTCCCGGTACAGATGTTGTAATCGAGCTTGGAGGTGAGGACGCAAAAATACTTTTCCTGTCTAACGGTCTTGAGGTTCGTATGAACGGTACCTGTGCAGGAGGTACAGGAGCGTTTATTGACCAAATGGCAACCTTGCTTAACGTCCCTCTTGAAGAAATTGACGATTTGGCTAAACAGCACGAAAAGACATATACTATAGCCTCACGCTGCGGTGTATTTGCAAAAACCGACATTCAGCCTCTCCTTAACCAAGGTGCAAGAAAGGCTGACATTGCACAAAGTATTTTCAACGCTGTAGTATCTCAGACTGTTGCAGGACTTGCACAGGGTAGAGAGATTGAGGGCAAAATCGTATATCTAGGCGGACCTCTTACATTTATGAGTCAACTTAGAAAAAGCTTTGACAAAACCTTAAACACTCAGGGTATCTGTCCTGAAAATTCACTTTACTATGTAGCTTGCGGTGCGGCTTTATGTGCTGACAGCACAATAGATTTTGATGAAGTCATTTCAAAAGTTAAGAACTACCGTGGAAGCGGTAACTTTGCATTTAATCCACCTCTTTTTGAAAATGAGGAGGATTACAAAAAATTCAAAGACCGTCACGATAAGGCTTTTGTTGAAACCAAGGAGCTTAAAGACTACAAGGGCAAAGCCTTTGTGGGTATGGACTCAGGCTCAACTACCGTTAAGGCAGTTGTTCTTTCTGAAAACTGTGAGCTTCTTTATTCAAAATATATGCCTTCAAAAGGCAACCCTGTTAAGCTTATCAAAAGCTTTTTAGAGGAAATTTATGAAATCAACCCTCAGCTTAATGTTGTTTCATCTGCGGTAACAGGCTACGGCGAGGAGATTATCCGAAACGCTTTTTCCGTTGACTACGGTATTGTTGAAACTGTTGCCCACTTTACAGCAGCTAAACACTTTATGCCTGATGTTGAATTTGTAATCGACATAGGCGGTCAGGATATTAAGTGCTTTAAAATTC
The DNA here is from genome assembly GCA_946004305.1 of uncultured Clostridia bacterium. Classification (GTDB taxonomy): domain Bacteria; phylum Bacillota; class Clostridia; order Oscillospirales; family Acutalibacteraceae; genus Ruminococcoides. The sequence goes on from CAMFZJ010000097.1 coordinate 1,484, forward strand.
ACAACGGCGCAATAGATAATATATTCCTTAATGAAGCTTGTTCTTCAGGCTGCGGAAGCTTTTTGCAGACCTTTGCAAACGCTCTCGGTTATTCAATCGAGGACTTTGCCACAAAGGGACTTTTTGCAAAGCATCCTGTTGACTTAGGCTCACGTTGTACTGTATTTATGAATTCCTCAGTAAAGCAGGCACAAAAAGACGGGGCAACTATTGAGGACATTTCTGCGGGACTTTCTCTGTCTGTTGTTAAAAACGCACTATACAAGGTTATTCGTGCAACAAGCCCTGACGAGCTTGGTAAAAGGGTTGTAGTACAGGGAGGTACTTTCCTTAATGACGCTGTACTTCGTGCCTTTGAGCAGGAAATGGGAGTTGAGGTTGTACGAAGCAATATTGCAGGACTTATGGGTGCATACGGCGCCGCACTTTACTCAATGGAAAAGGTAAAGGGAAAGGATGTAAAATCCACCCTTTCAAATAAACAGGAGCTTGAAAACTTTACCCACGAAATCAAGGTTGCAAACTGCGGAATGTGTAACAACAACTGCAGACTTACAATAAACACCTTTGCAGGTGGTAAAAAGTTTATTGCAGGCAACCGCTGTGAGCGTCCTATAACTAAAAAGGCTCCTTCAAATGACAGAAATATTTTTGCATATAAGCTTGAACTGCTTTCACAGTACAAGCCACAGGAGGGCAAGCGAGGTACAATAGGCTTGCCTATGGGACTTAATATGTACGAGCTTCTGCCCTTTTGGTGGAGATTCTTTACCGACCTTGGCTTTAAGGTAGTACACTCACCATATTCAAGCAGAAAGCTTTATCAGAAAGGTCAGCAGACTATTCCAAGCGACACAATCTGCTTCCCTGCAAAGCTTATGCACGGTCACGTTCAGAGTCTTATTGATGACGGGGTGGATACAATTTTCTACCCTTGTATGTCCTACAACTTTGACGAGGGCAAGGGGGACAACCACTACAACTGTCCTGTAGTAGCTTACTATCCTGAGGTTATTATCAATAATATGAAAAGCGTAAGGGATATTACTTTTATCAAGCCTTACCTTGGAATACACAGACCAAAGGACTTCCCTAAAAAGGCATATGAAAATTTACTGCCTTACTTTAGTGACCTTACTCTCAAAGAGGTTAAAGCTGCCGCAAAGGCTGCTTACAAGGAATATGACGACTATTTTAATAAGCTGAGAGAACGTGGCGACCAAATAATTGCCGAGGCTGAAAAAGACGGCAGGGAAATAATCGTCCTTTCAGGCAGACCATACCACATTGACCCTGAAATCAACCACGGAATAGACAAGCTTATTTCTGGCTTTGACGTAAGCATCATCAGTGAAGATGTTGTAAGCTGTCGCTGTGAAAAATTCTCTACAAATGTTCTTAACCAATGGACTTACCACTCACGTTTATACTCTGCCGCCAAATATGTCAGCACAAGAAAGGATATGGACTTAATTCAGCTTGTATCCTTTGGCTGTGGCGTTGACGCTATTACAACTGATGAGGTCAGAGAAATTCTGGAGAAAAACGGCAAGATTTACACTCAGATTAAAATTGACGAAATTACAAATTTGGGTGCGGTTAAAATCCGTATCCGCAGCTTGCTTTCTGCAATAGGCAGAGAGTAATAAGCTTTTTAAAGGAGGCTAAATTTTGGCTGAACTAAAGTACGATGAAAAGGGACGCTTGCTCTTTACAAAAGAGATGAAGGACGAGGGATACACCATCCTTGCTCCTACAATGATTCCTACTCACTTTAATATAATCAAAAATGTATTTATCCATTACGGCTACCACATAGAGTTGCTTGATATGTGCGGACCTGAGGTTGCTCAGGCAGGGCTGAAATATGTTCACAACGATACCTGTTATCCGGCTCTTTTGGTAATCGGTCAGTTTATTTGTGCATTACAGTCAGGTAAATATGACGAAAACAAGGTTGCTCTTATGATTACTCAAACCGGCGGCGGATGCAGAGCAAGTAACTATATTTTTCTCCTTAGAAAAGCTCTCAAAAAAGCCGGTTACCCACAGGTTCCCGTAATCTCACTATCTATGGGTATGGAGAAAAACTCCGGATTCCACCTTACAATTCCTCTTATCAGAAGATTTGTTGCCGGTCTTGTTTACGGTGACGCACTTATGCTTTTGCGAAATCAGATTCAGCCCTATGAAATTAACAAGGGCGACTGTCAGGCTATTATTGACCGCTGGACAGACAAGCTGACCGTTGAATTTGCAAAGGGCGACAGCTACCGCATTAAGGAAATGGACGCATATTTACAGCAGATATGTGAGGAATTTTCAAAGGTTAAGGTAAACAAGGTGCCAAAGGTTAAGGTTGGCGTTGTTGGTGAGATATATGTAAAATACGCCCGCCTTGCAAATAATGACTTGGAAAGCTTTCTTGCTCAGCAGGATTGTGAAGTTAATGTTCCGGGTATTTTAGGCTTTGCTCTCTTTAAAGTTGATAACCGAATTGAGGATATTAAGCTTTACGGGGGAAGTGCTCTTAAATATAAAGTATGCAAAATACTCTTTGACTATGTTGAAAAGCTTGAGGGATTGCTTATTAAACATACCTCTGCCTACGGCTTTACCCCTCCCGGAAAATACTCCCACATTAAAGAGCTTGTTAAACCTGTAATCGGCTACGGCTCAAAAATGGGAGAGGGCTGGCTCTTAACAGCAGAAATGCTTGAGCTTGCTGAAACAGGCTATGAAAACATTGTTTGTACCCAGCCTTTCGGCTGTTTGCCAAACCATATTAACGGCAAGGGTGCAATCCGTAAAATCAAAGAAATTAATCCAAAGGCAAACATCGTTACAATCGACTACGATCCGGGCGCTCCTAAGGTTAATCAGGAAAACCGCATTAAGCTTATGCTTGCAGTTGCAAAGGAAGAGCTTGAAAAATAAATATTTACAAACCGCAAAATAAACGGGCTGTGAGAAATGCTTTACCCTTGCTTCTCACAGCCCTGTTGTTTTAGTATTATTATAGATTTTACTTTTTAATCTTTTCCATTTTCAGAGTGTAGAACTCCATAAAATTAGTTTCAAAGTCTTTGTAATCCTTTGTGTTGTAGCTTACGTTATAAATATAAAGCTTGTTGTCCTCCTGATACTGCCACTGTCCCTCCCAAAGGACCTTGTTATTGCTGTTATCAGTTACGGTAACATATTCACTCTCAAAGGAAACTTTCACATCATACTCTGTATTTTCAAAAGTATACGTACCTTTGCAGTCTTCATTTGTTTTAAAGCTGAAGCTGTAGTCATATGTAGTCCATTTAATATTATCAATCTCATTTGGAGATTTGTCAGTATCCCCAACCTTGGTACATCCAACAAAAGCTCCCAAACATAAAATCACGCAGGAAATAAGGCATATTATTCTTTTCACTTCTATAACCTCCTGTTATCTTTAGTAAATTATACTACTAAATATCAAATTTTACAATAATTTTTTGCAAAAACAGGAGAGCAATAATCTTCTCGCTCTCCTGTTAAGTTTGTCCTTATAGTAGGGTTATATTTTATTTCAGCCTATTTTCTCAAGCTTGTATGATACAGGGGTTTCCTCCAGACTGTAGCCCTTTTCCTGAGCTTCATTATTAATGTTTGAAAAATCCCAGTCTGACT
>CAMFZJ010000098.1 GCA_946004305.1 uncultured Clostridia bacterium
GGGCTCGGAGATGTGTATAAGAGACAGATTATTTTCCAATAATTAATTGCAAAATAGCATAAAATGTGGTATAGTCTAAAGGTGTTCGTTTACAATTATACAGAGCATTATGTTTCAGGAGGTAATTTTATGGATTTTATGGATAATTACAAGCTTTGGCTGAAAAAAGCTACTGAGGATAAAGATTTAATTACTGAACTTGAATCTATTAAAGATAACGAAAAAGAAATTTACGAGCGTTTTTATAAAAGCCTTGAGTTTGGAACTGCCGGTCTAAGAGGAATTATTGGTGCAGGTACAAACAGAATGAATATTTATGTTGTACGTCAGGCTACTCAAGGTCTTGCAAATTATGTACTTAACAAATACGGAAAAGGTGCTGTTGCTATTTCTCACGACAGCAGAATCAAGGCTGACTTATTTATGAATGAAGCTGCAAAGGTTCTTGCTGCTAACGGCATTAAGGTTTACATTACTTCTGAGCTTCAGCCTACACCTGTACTTTCATACCTTGTACGTTACTTTAAATGTCAGGCCGGTATTATGGTAACTGCAAGCCACAACCCTGCCGCATACAACGGATATAAGGCTTATGGCGAAGACGGATGTCAGATGACTGATGTGGCCGCCAATACTGTTTATGACGAAATCTGTAAGCTTGATATGTTTGATGACGTTAAGACTATGGATTTACAAGAAGCTATTGAAAAAGGTCTTATCGAATATGTAGGCGATGAAGTTTACACAAGCTATATTGAAGAAGTTAAAAAGCAGCAGATTAACCCCGGCGTTTGCAAAGGTGCTGACTTAAAGGTTGTTTATACTCCTCTTAACGGTTCAGGCAACAAGCTTGTCCGCAGAATCTTAAAGGAAATAGGCATTGATGATGTTACAATAGTTAAAGAGCAGGAACTTCCGGACGGTAATTTTACAACTTGTCCTTATCCTAACCCTGAAATTAAAGAGGCTTTGAAGAAAGGTCTTGAACTTTGTGATGAAGTAAAACCTGACCTGCTACTTGCTACTGACCCGGACGCTGACAGAGTAGGTATCGCTGTTAAGGATTATGACGGAAGCTATAGACTTATTTCAGGCAACGAAGACGGCATTATGCTTACAGACTTCATACTTTCTAACAGAAAGGCTAACGGTACTCTCCCAAAAAATCCTGTAGTTGTTAAAACTATTGTAACTACAAAGCTTGTAGAAAAGCTTTGCGCAAAGTACAATGCTGAGCTTAAAAATGTTCTTACAGGTTTTAAATATATCGGTGAAGTAATCCTTAATCTTGAGAAAACCGGTGATGAAGATAACTATGTATTTGGCTTTGAAGAAAGCTACGGCTATCTTGCAGGCTCTTATGTAAGAGATAAGGACGCTGTTGTGGCTTCAATGCTTATCTGTGAAATGGCTGCTACATTTAAAAAGCAAGGAAAAACTCTTGCTCAGGTTATTGACGGCATTTATGAAGAATACGGCTATTTCAAAAATACTACTCTCTCCTTCCAGTTTGACGGCTCTGAAGGTATGCAGAAGATGGCTGATATTATGGTTTCTCTCAGAGAGAATATGCCAACTGAAATTGCCGGATATAAGGTGGTTAAAACAGCAGACTATCAGTTAAGCGTTGAAAAGGATATTGTAAACAATACCGAAAAGGTCATCGACCTTCCACAGTCAAATGTGCTTCAGTTTAACCTTGAGGGCGATAATATGATTATTGTTCGTCCAAGCGGTACAGAACCTAAGATCAAGATTTACATTACTGCTGTGGGCAAGGATAAAGATGACGCTCAGGTTGTTACAGACAAAATGGAAGCTGCTTCAAAGAAAATTCTTGGAATTTAATATTTGATTTTAAGTGTACTAAGGCTATTCTTTTTTAGGAATAGCCTTTTTCTATTTAAAATTAAAATTCTAAATATTATTACTTGACATTTACGAACATTTGTTTTATTATATATGCATAAACAAATGTTCGGTGAATAATAATGAAACAAAGAGTGATATTACACAGTGACTGCAACGGATTTTACGCAAGCGTTGAGTGTCTGCATAATCCCGCTATCAGAAAGAAACCTGTAGCAGTTGCAGGAGATGTTGACAATCGTCATGGTATTATACTTGCCAAAAATGAAATAGCTAAAAAATACAATGTCAAAACCGGTGAACCTATATGGCAAGCTAAAAATAAATGCTCTGAGCTTGTAGTTGTTCCACCTCACTTTCAGCAATACCAAAGATTTTCAAAAATGGCTAAACAAATATACAGCCAGTACAGTGACCGAGTTGAAAACTTTGGACTTGATGAAGCCTGGATTGACGTTACCGGTGACGCTATAGGTCGTAGCGGAGTAGAAATTGCCCATGAAATACGCAGTAGAATTAAATACGAGCTTGGTATAACTGTAAGCATAGGTGTCAGTTTTAATAAAATCTTTGCTAAATTCGGAAGCGATTACAAAAAGCCCGATGCTGTTACTGAAATTACGAAAGAAAATTTTAAAGAAATTGTGTGGACTCAACCTGCTTCTGCATTACTGTATGTAGGTCGTTCTACACGAAAAAAACTGGAAAATATCGGTATTTACACAATAGGAGATATTGCAAATGCTCCTGTTAAAACCTTGAGAGATAACCTAGGAAAATGGGGAGATTTAATATACAGCTTTGCAAACGGATATGATTCATCCCCTGTTAATCCTATAGATTATTACAGCACCGTTAAATCAATCGGCAACTCCACAACTACTCCTAAGGATTTACTTAACAATGAAGACGTTAAATCGGTTATGTTTGTACTGTGCGATAGCGTTTGCAGGCGAATGAGAGAACAAGGACTGTTTGCAAAAACTGTATGTATTAATGTCAGAGATAAAGATTTATTCAGTTTTACAAGGCAAACCAAGCTTACAGAATATACAGACATAACCAGGGCTATTCAAAATACTGCAATGGAGCTTTTTATGAAAAGCTATAATTGGAATAAGCCTATAAGAAGTATAGGTGTTTCTCTTACAGATCTTGTTCCAAACAACATAGACAGACAAATGAATATTTTGGACAAAAGGATAGTTGACGCAAAACAGGAAAAATTGGACAGAACCTTAGACAGGCTAAAACAGAGATTTGGTACCTATAGCGTACGAAACGGGAACTTGCTAAAAGACCGTGTATTATCTGATTTTAATCCTAAAGAAGAACACACTATTCACCCTGTAGGATATTTTTAGGAGGCAGACTATGAAACAATATGTTAGTGTAACAGCAGTATTTGACGAAGACGGAAATTTACTGCCTATAAATATTATGTGGGATGACGGACGAAAGTTTCCCATAGACAAGGTTACCGATGTAAGATATGCAGCATCCCTTAAAGCCGGCGGTGCAGGTATTCGCTACACCTGTAGAATCGGCGGTAAAGAAAAATACCTGTTCTTGGAAGAACAGAGGTGGTTTGTTGACGCAAAAGAATGTTAAAAACTCCGCCTGTTTAGTTTCAGGCGGAGTTTCTTAGCTTTCACTTAGATAAAACCATACAGTATATTCATCATAAGGAACTTCAATGTGATTTATTGAATTGTCCTTATCTCTTACAATTTTAAAAACAGCCTCTTCCCCATTGTCAAAAGTAGCAGAAATGGTATTTTTATCTCTGTCGTATGTATATACGCCCTGGTGCGTGCCGTCATTTGGATCTCCCGGGGACATCCAGAATGTAAACACACCGTCGCTTTTCAGCTCTAAGGAGCCTTGGTAGTTGTCATACTTATTATTATAAACTGTTTTAATATCCACTTCATCAGCAGAAGCATCATAAGCACTTTTACTTCTCCAAATTGTATTTGCAAAGTCTGTGCTTTCTAAAGATGTGTAAAAATGCACAAGATATGATACTAAAATTACAATAGCTATACCTACAATAACTGAAATAACAGCAATTAATGATTTTAAGTTATTCTTCTTTTTCTTTTGTATATTATTTTTCTTTTTGGATTTAGTTTTCTTTTTACTCATTGGAGTTCTCCTGCTTTTTCTTCATTTCAATAAGAACCTTACGCTTAATCATTTTACCGTTAAAGAATAAGTATTCTTCCCCATCTTTTTTCTCGTCAAGATCAAGAACTGAAAAATCAGGCTTTTCGTTAGCTTTTTTCGCTTCTAAGCCCTTCTTTTGATTTTCAATCTGTCTTTTTAAGTCGTCAGACATTTCGGATTTGTTAACAAGCAAATTCTCCATATCCTTATAAACGTAAAAATTCATAATATAAGAGGCAAGGGACGGTACTAAAATCACAGCAATAGTAAGAGAAACTATAACCAAAACAATAGCATTAGGTGAAGCAAGGAATATGGTAGCACAGAATATAAATAACAAAAAAAGTCCTAAAGTCGAAAAGAAGTTATTTTTCAATTCACCAAAAGACATAAGAAAACTGTTTTTGTAAATGTTTTTAAGGGACAAATCAAAGGTAACTGTCATTACCGGAATATTATAAAACATAAACAATATTACTACAGCGATTATCACAACAATTCCAAAAGGAATAAAAAATATACCGTTTTCAACTCCTAACTGCCAGTAAAGAGTTATTGAGCTATAACAGAAAAATATTGCACAATAAAGCACTATACCGTGAATTAAGAACAATAAAAAATTTTCTTTAAAGCCTTTAACAAAATTCATGAAAACAGGGTTTTCTTCATCACCTCTTACAATATTTCTTGTAATCAAGGTAACACCGCTAAAAAACGGGAAAACAAAGATTATGGGCAATAAAGCTATAAACCACAAATTAGCCCCTGTAAAAATATTTATCCAGTAAAAAAGTACGCTGAATATTACAAGAGGTACTGCAAAAAGCAAGTTAGTTAATAATATTTTTCCAAAATTTTTAAAAAGTCCTGAGAAAAAGCGTGTTATTCCCAGCTTTGTTTTTTCCGCTGTCAAATTTTCCACATCCTATTTAAAGTTAAACAAGCTTGCAAACGTAAACCAAAGTGCCATATCAAGAAAAGATGCAATCACAGCACCAATAAGATATACAAGGCTTTTTTTAAAATATATTTTCTGTCTCTTATACACATCTGACGCTGCCGACGATACTCCTTG
>CAMFZJ010000099.1 GCA_946004305.1 uncultured Clostridia bacterium
ACACAAGGAGTATCGTCGGCAGCGTCAGATGTGTATAAGAGACAGATACACAAGTACCATACTAAAAATAAACAATCCCGGCAAAAGTATAGTGAGGTAAAATATCAATCCGCTTACAGAATAATTTGTAAACAAATATGCTGCGCTTACGCCTATTCCAAACCCTTTAAAAAATACGATAAAAGGAAGCAGTCCTATTCCCCACAGGCTTAGTCCCATTAAAAAAGCCAGAAGCAAAAACATAAAGTCAGAAGCAAAGCTTGCGCAAAAAGCACCAAAAGCTCCGTTATTAAGCCTCTGAGGAAGATTTGTGGTAAAAAGGAAATCAAGCCTTGACATAACATTAGAATCAAAATTCTGAGATAAAACTGTACCGACAGTAAGTCCGGTTACCAATATAATTGTAAAAAAGGCAAGGATTCCGTAACGTCTGAATAAATACCTAAAATCAATCTTTCCTGAAAATTCCTTTTTATAATCTGTCTTTGCTCTTCTCTTTAAACTATGTTCGTTATCCTTTTTGCTAAAGGAAAAAACTATGCCTTTCATATTATCCCTCTTTCAGTAACTTGTCCTACTGAAAAAATATGCTGAAAGGCACAATTTTAGAATACTAACTAATTTTAAATGATGAATTTTGCTTACAGGTATAACTTATACCGTAATTATTTTGCTTGCCGTTGACTGTATAATCTCCGAAGAAAAACATTTCAGCTTCATCAATTCGCCGATACAAAAGTCCGTAATAGCAATTACCTGAAGCATTATGATATGGTAAAAAGTTGGTTAAATAACTTGAAAACGTTACATTATTTAGATTACGGACAGTTTCATTTGCCGAACGCATTGTAATATTACTTTTCAGCATATAGCCTGTTGTAGAATCACTAAGCTTAACCTTATACCATTTTTCATTAAACACATCAGTGCTTACAAGAGTAACATTTTCTCCCGGAGCAACAGTTTTAATTTTAGCGGCTCCCTCCTCAGCACTTTTACTTAATACAACATTCAAACTGTTTACAAAGCCCTTAGTTTCATAGGAAGCCTTGCCGTAGGTTTCTAAAAGCAAACCGCTTAATTCCTCGTGGTTTGTAAGTGCATATGCACCTAGGTTATACGCGAAATCAACCAGGGCATCAAACTGACGCTGATTAAACTTAATTTTATTATCATATAAAAATTTATTTGTCTGTGAGGTAAAGCCTGACTCATTTACAGTCCTAACCAAATAAGCATAAGCTTCTTTTTTGGTCATTCCATTATAGAAAGACGAGCCTGAATAAATAACTCTACCATATCCTACTGTAGGTATTCCTCCTGCAAGATTATCAGGCGTAACAGTTGACAAGAAGCCTTCAAAATTTGCAATCGCATTTATAAGAGAAGTTGTAGCGTATCTTTTTTCATAGCTCATTGACTTTCTGCTTGTTGTTGTATTTACAAATGTTGTACATTGTCCGTAATCACAGGTTGACCAGGCTGAGCCTGATGAGGTCTGAGAATATGCTACTACAGTCCATACACCTGCTTTTTCCAATGTTTTACTTCCGGTCCAGATATATCTTCCGTCCTCTGTAGTTTTGGAGGGATTTGTAATCCAGCTTATTGTTCCCTCACTGTCGGTTACTTTAAATTTAACCGCAGTTCTTAATTTATCTGTAATAGCATAAAATTTGACGGAATTATTGGGTAAAACCGAATTTTCAGAGGCATAAACAAATCTGATTGGATTTGAGCCTTTAACAGTAACCAGACATGTAGCTTCGCCTTTGCTTGTTTCAGCAGAAATTATTGCAGTGCCTTTCTTTTTACCTAATATAAATCCGCCGTCAACAGTTGCAATTGATGTATCGCTTGAACTCCAAGTTACATCCTTAGTTGAGGACTTAATGTACAGGGTCATTCCCTTATTAACTTCAGCTGAGGTTTTTGTAATATTGACAGCGGAACCTTCCTTAACAGTAATTGTTTTTGTGGCACTTAATGTTCCGCTTGTACAGGTAACTTTAGCCTTACCACTTGAAACTGCATACATTAAACCGCTGTTTGTAATAGTAAGTACATTCGTATTGGAGCTTTTGTATGTATATGCTTCCTTGCCGTTAGCTGCTTTCATCTGTCCGTAACAGCCTTTATACATAGTGGTTTTTGCTGTACTAAGTGTAATAACACGTTTTTTAACAGTAACCACGCACTTAGCTTTTGTTCCTGACAAGGTTTTAGCAGTAATCGTTACTTTTCCCTCGGACTTAGGAGTAACTACTCCGTTACTGCTTACTTTTGCAATAGATTTATTTGAGCTTGAATAAGTTACAGATTTAGGACAATTTGCTTTTAAAGTAAGCTTACTATCTGTAAATAGTGTTGCAGAAGCTGAGGAAAATGAAACAGTAGCTTTATTTACAGTAAGCTTGCTGCTTACAGATTTATTTCCTGCTTTTGCTGTGATTATAACATTGCCTTTTTTCAGGCAGGATATAACTCCTTTGGAATTTACTTTTGCTATTTTTGTGTTTGAGCTTGACCATTTAACAGGCTTTTTGGTAGTATTTGTCACCTGATAAGAACAGGTATAGCCTTTATATCCTTTTCCTGTTGAATTTATATAAAGCTGATTAGAATTAATTCTTAGATAATCTTTATGAATATAACCTTTCTTACCATCAGAAAGCTTTATGCGATACCAATATTTATTGTATTTTTTATTGTTAAGAATTGTAACCTTTGTTTTTTTAGAAACGCATTTAATTACGCTGTAATTTGTACCTGCACCGCTTCTGATATTCACTCCGTTGGCTTTTACATAGCCCTTTAACACATTGGAAGCAGCATTTGCTGACAAATAGGTTGTTGAAAACGCTAACAGAAAAACTGTTGCAAACAAAATGATAATTCTTTTCACTTTCATATGCTTTTCACTTCCTCATTTAAGGTTATATTACCATAAAATAATTAAAACATCAAATTAAAATAATGTCACTTTTTAAAAATCTTAGTTCTGATTTGTTGAATATATCTGAACACAATGACAGATACGCATTTATCATAAACTATAAAAAATAAATTTGCTGCTACGAGAAATATCCAAGGAATATAAAATCCACCTATGGTAAACTCTTCATCAGGTATCATAAGCAAATACTTTCCCGCTAAAAATGCAGCAATAATACAAATATTGAATACAATATATTTAATTACATATTGTATTGTTTTCGACCTAATTCTTTCCAATGAGCTTTTTAATGTTGGATAAAAGCCAAGGAAGGCAATGAAATATACTACAGCTTCCTTATCTCCGGCTAAAAACAGTGATAAAATTGAAACAGCAAAAAACGCTGCATATGCCCATTTTTCACCAAATTCTATAACAATTACTGTTAAAAGGATTCCTGAAAAACAAGGAAAAGCATATGTACCTACAGGTATTAAACCTGTACATAGCATTAATAAAAAGGCAAATCCTACTATAATTCCACAAAAAGCTACTCTAAACGCATTATTATTCATAATTTTAATGACAGCAGTCACAAAGACAATCAAGACACATAAGTCCGGCACATATATCACACATACTGCAACCACTATTTGTATTCATAGGATTAGTGTTATATCCTCCATAACCGTAACTCTGCTGTCTTGCCATATTATTAAGTGCCTGACGATACTCCATATTATTGGGTTCCATCTGGCAAGCTCTCTGAAAATGGCTTACAGCTTCATTTGACCAGCCACGTCTAAAGTAACACATTCCACGCAAAAAATGCCACTCTGCGCTTCTGTTATTAATATCAACAGCATCAAGAGTACGCTCTGCTTCATCAAGTCTGTTCTGTTGAATCATAAGTCTTACATTCTGATATTCTGAATAGTTATTTCTTGTGTATGCACCGGTATATCCATAATTGCCGGATGAACTTCCGCCGTTCTTACGACTGTTAGTAATCTGTTCATATGCATCATTTACTTCTTTCATCTTCTCCTCTGCTAAATCTGCAAGAGGACTGTCTGTATAATTATCAGGATGATACTTCTTTGCCAGCTTTCTATAAGCTACTTTTATTTCTTCATCAGTTGCACTTGGGGACACGCCCAATACTTCATATGGATCCTTCATATTATTCCTTCCTTTTCTTCAATATTTCTGCCTGAACCACAGGCAGACCTTTTAATAATACATTATCTATTATTCCTTTAAAATCAACAATATCTATAAGATTATACGCATCAAATGCCATGGCAAGAGATTGGGACAGATTATTCTGCATTGTTGCTTCTAAATTTTCCTTATAAGAATTATAAGGGTTAAAATTACCTTTTTCTAAATCGTCATTATAATCATCAACAGCGTCTATTAAATAAATCCATCTGCCAAGTCCATAACCTAATTGGTAGTATATACGTTGCTCATTTTCATTTTTCCCTTCAAACTTAAGCAAGGTACCAAGCATTTTAGCTGTAGGGTCGCAAGCCATATCAAGTGAACAACTGTCGGTTTTTTCAGCTTTTAATTGTTCTTCCAGCATAAGCTTAACAGCACTATCTATTTCAGGATATTTTTTTGCAGCTTTCTTTCTCCAATGAGAAAATAATGGCTTTACAATTCTACAGGCAGTTTTCTTTAGAAATGAGCTGTCGCATATATCATCTAAAATTTTATAATATGCAGATATAACGCTTAATGCCGAAGCTTTTGACAGACTGTCTGAGTCAGTTTTGCAGAATGTGCATTTTTTTAAAGGGTTAAATCTGCAACGCTTCTGTTCAAAACCCAAGCAACTACGCTCTGTAGCCATTAAAAAAATCGCGTAAAATGTACAATCATAGCTTAGAATAAAGCGTGAAATAAAGGAATAATCCTTCCCCATTTGTTTGCACAATCCGCAATAAACAGATTTATATGCCTCATATTCTCTTACAAGAAGCTCGCTTTTCTCAGTTCTTATATATCCAAACACTATACTTCCCCTTATACTATATACCTGTCTCTTATACACATCTCCGAGCCCACGAGACGTAGAGGAATC
>CAMFZJ010000100.1 GCA_946004305.1 uncultured Clostridia bacterium
AATGGTAGGTGACGGAATTAATGACGCACCTGCTCTGACTTCCGCTGACATAGGCATAGCAATCGGCGCAGGCACAGACATTGCCATTGATTCAGCAGATGTTGTACTGATGAAAAGCAGACTAAGTGATGTGCCGGCTGCCATAAGGCTTGGCAGAGCAACCCTTAAGAATATTTATGAAAATCTATTTTGGGCATTTATATATAATATTGCAGGAATACCTCTGGCAGCAGGTGTATTTATTACATTGTTTGGCTGGCAGCTTAACCCAATGTTCGGTGCAGCGGCAATGAGCCTTTCCAGTTTTTGTGTAGTATCAAACGCACTAAGGCTTAACTTTGTAAATATTCACAGCAATAAAAGAGATAGAAAAAGAAAAAATAAAGAAAAGGAGATTACAACTATGGAAAAAACAATTAAAATCGAGGGTATGATGTGTCCTCATTGTGAAGCCCACGTTAAGAATGCTCTTGAAGCATTAGATGGGATTGAAAGTGCAGTAGCAAGCCACGAAAATGGTACAGCTGTAGTAACAATGAGCGCTGAGGTGCCTGACGCAGTTTTAAAAGAAACCGTAGAAGCGCAGGGCTACAAGGTAATAGAATAATCTTCAATGCATAGCAATAATAAATGAAAAATCCCCACTCTGAAAAAATTGCAGAGTGGGGAAGTTTTGTCAAATATTAATTTCAATCAGTTTATGCTTAGCGTTGATTCTAATAAATACCCTGTACTGTAACCTCGCCGGAATTAACTGTAACAACTGTTCCGTTTGAAAGCATAACCTCAAGCTCACCGCTGTTGTTTACAGAAACAGCCATACCGCTTACATTTCTGTTGCCACGGGCAAAGGTAACCTGCCTGCCTATTGTTGCACAGAGATTTCCATATTCTACAGAAGCCTCGCCGGTTAGTCTGTAGTTATTCTTAATCAGTATATCCTCAAGGTAATTAAGAACAGTTGCAAGGAACTTGTTTTTGTCAATATGTCTGCCGGTTTCAAGAAGTATAGATGTTGCCTTGTGAGCAATTTCATCAGGAAATACACTATGCTCAACATTTATACCGATACCCGGAATAGCGTATTCAACCCTGTCAAATTCCGCAGACATTTCTGTAAGAATACCAACAAGCTTTTTTTTGCCAACAATAATATCATTAGGCCATTTGATTTTGCTGTCCAGCATACAAAAATCATTTATTGCTTTGCATACTGCAAGACCGGTAAGAGGAGTAATAGAGCTTAATTCAGCCGGTGAAAGATTAGGACGAAGGAGAACGGAAAACGCTATTCCCGCATCCTTTTCAGTTTGCCATACTCTGCCCAGCCTGCCTTTGCCGGTAGTTTGCTCTCTTGCAACAACTACCGTTCCGTTTTCAGCACCTTTAGAGCCAAGCTCCTTAAGGTAATCATTAGTGGAGCCTATGGTTTCAAAAACCTTAAGATTTTTTCCAATGAATTTTGTTGTGAGGTAGCTTTTGATAGCTTCCTCATTCAGCACATTGGGACAGCTTTTAAGAAGATAACCTTTTCGTGTAACAGATTCAATATCAAAGCCTTTATCTCTTAATGACATAATAGCCTTGTTTACGGCCTGTCTGGAAATGCCAAGCTGTTGGGAGATAACCTGTCCCGAAAGGAACTTATCAGTATTCATTAAAAGCTTTAGAATTTTGTTTTGCATAATATCACCGATTAAAATAAGGGCGGATACACCGCCCGTTTTATTTTGCCGCTTTAAGTGCCTGTAAAATCTTAACAATGATTGGGCTTAATACTACGTTTACTACAAGCTCAACTAAGAAGTTGATACCTGTAAGACCGAAGATAACATAGTAAAGAACATCACTTTCACCTGCCCAAGCAAAAAGAAGCGGTCTAAAGCAGATAACCAGTCCTAAAATGAATATACCTGTGTTTACTATAGGAGCTACAATAGCAGCTGCAACTGTACCCACAATATCATTCTTCTTGCTCAGTAAGCGATAAACTAAGCCTGAAACATAGCCTGCGGCTACACCTTTAAGCATACAAACCAAAATACACAGTATAGGACTTGCGTTCCATACCATTGCACCGCCAATGTCAACGCCGAATACACACATTGCGATAACTACTATGCTGAAAACTCCGCCTAATAAAGCTCCTGCTTTTTCACCGAAAACTGCAGCGCCGATAATAATTGGAATCAATGCAAGTGTGATTGCGAAGGGCTTTGTAGGGAAGTATGTAGTTACAACCTGGAGAACAATAATAATTGCCGCCAGAATACTTGTGCCTACAAGCTTGTACACTTTGTTTTTACTGTCTGTCATAAAAATAACCTCCTGCTGTCGCCTCTATACGAGTGCAACGCTAAAATATTTACAAAGGGAAATACCCCTTATGTACAAACAAATAATTATTTAATTTTGTTATATAGAAAATTCCTCGAAAACTGCGGAGTGAAAAAGGATTGCAAATATCAACCTTTTTTCTCGAAATGGGTGTCGAGGCTCTCGACTTTTTTGCTTTATAGGAAATTGCTCGAAAACGGTCGGGCAAAAAAGATTTGAAAATATCAACCTTTCTTCTCGAAATGGGTGTCGAGGCTCTCGACTTTTTTGTTCTTGTTATATATAATTTTCAAACCCTCTAAAATCAGGTCATCGTTTATTATTATATCATATTTGCAATTTTTTACAATACCTGAAGCTAATCCTCCGGTAGCAACTATAGTTTCAATAGTTTCTGCTTCCTGAGAATATCGGTCAATCATACCGTCAATCATAGAGGCTGTCCCGTAGATAATACCGCTTCTTATGCAATCCTCAGTAGTGGTGTTAATTACCTTTTTTGGAGGCTTTAAATCTATACTGGGCAAAAGGGCTCCGTTGTTTGTGAGAGCGTCTAAAGAAATTGAAACACCGGGACTTATTGCTCCTCCGCAGTAGC
This sequence comes from uncultured Clostridia bacterium, assembly GCA_946004305.1. Taxonomy (GTDB): domain Bacteria; phylum Bacillota; class Clostridia; order Oscillospirales; family Acutalibacteraceae; genus Ruminococcoides. The sequence goes on from CAMFZJ010000100.1 coordinate 2,936, forward strand.
ATTTTTGTGAATTCATATACACAATGGTTGTGGCTGTGCCTAAGCCGATAACCACCGCAGGACAGGGATAAAGCTCCTTAACTGCAACACACATTGCCACTAAGTCAGAGCCTAGGGTTGCAGGGTTTTCAATTCTTATGTCAAGTCCGGTTTTTACTCCGGGACCTAAAATTATAGTGTCTTGTCCGGTAACTTTTTTTATGGCTTGCACCAAAGAATTAGTAACCTTAGGTACAACGCTGGAAATAACAGAACCCTCAATTTTAGAAATGTCAATTCTATTTATCTGAAAGATAGTGTAAAGCTCAACAGCAAACTCGTCATCGGTTTTCCGTGGGTCGGTTGCAAATCTCAGCTTAACAATTTGCTTTTCTCCCTCATACAGAGCAAACTTAATGTTTGTGTTTCCAACATCTGTGCATAAAAGCATAGTATCACCTCACAAATTTATCTAAATTATAATACATTTTTAAAATACATTCAACAGTTATTATTAAAATTCTTTTAGTGAAAAATATGTTGAATAATCTGTGTTAATATATTAACGTATGTGAATAACTCAACAGGAGGAGTCATTATATGAATAGCAAAGACCTAACACAGCTTAAAATTCTTGCAGCAAAATCAAGGCTGGGTGCAGTAATCGGTACATATCACGGCAAATCCGGCCACCCGGGCGGTTCATTGTCAGCGGCAGATATTTTTACATATCTGTATTTTAAGGAAATGAACGTAGATCCCTCAAATCCCAAAATGGCTGACAGAGATCGTTTTGTTCTCTCTAAGGGACATTGTTGTCCAAGCCTTTACGCTACATTGGCATTAAAAGGATATTTCGACTGGAGCGAGCTTGAGTCCTTAAGACATGTGGGAGCAATGCTTCAGGGACATCCTGATATGAAGGGTACACCGGGTATTGATATGAGCTCAGGTTCTTTAGGACAGGGAATCTCAGCAGCCTGCGGTATGGCTCTTGCCGGAAAGCTTGATAATAAGGACTATAGAGTATATACGGTTTTAGGCGACGGTGAATGTGAAGAAGGTCAGGTTTGGGAGGCTGCAATGTTTGCTTCTCACAACAAGCTTGATAACCTTGTTGTAATCGTAGATATGAACGGACTTCAGATTGACGGTACTGTTGAGGAGGTTGCAGGTATTGAGCCTCTTGATAAAAAGTTTGAATCCTTTGGCTTTGAAGTTGTAAAAATTGACGGTCACAATTTTGATGAAATTGAAGCTGCTCTTGAAAAAGCAAAGGCTACTAAGGGTAAGCCCACTGCTGTTTTAGCAAAGACTGTAAAGGGTAAAGGCGTTAGCTTTATGGAAAATCAGGTTGGATGGCACGGCAAGGCTTGTAATGATGAGGAATTTGCTGTAGCAACAAAGGAACTTGAGGACGAAATTAAAAGACTGGAGGCTGAGCTTTAATGGCAGATGTAATTTGTAAAGCAACCAGAGAGAGCTTTGGTATGGCTCTTTGTGAAATGGCTAAAACTAATAAAGACATAGTTGTTCTTGACGCTGACTTGGCAGCAGCAACAAAGACTTCAATTTTCCAGAAAGAATTTCCCGAGCGTTTCAAGGATTGCGGAATTGCAGAGGGAAATATGCTGGGTGTTGCAGCAGGTCTTGCAACTGCCGGTAAAATTCCGGTAGCAGCGTCTTTTGCAATGTTCTCCACAGGACGTGCATATGAGCAGATTAGAAACTCTGTTGCATATCCTCACCTTAATGTTAAAATCGCCGGCTCACACGCAGGCATTTCTACAGGTGAAGACGGTGCAACTCACCAGTGTCTTGAAGATATTGCACTTATGAGAACACTTCCGGGAATGACAGTTCTTAACCCTGCCGACCACTATGAAATGGTAGAAGCTACTAAGGCGGCTATCAACCTTGACGGCCCTGTATATATCCGCTTGGGACGTCTTGCAGTTGACAGCTTTAACGACCCTTCAGCATATAAATTTGAGCTTGGTAAGGGCATTACCTTACACGAAGGTAATGACGTTGCTGTAATTGCTACAGGTCTTGTGGTAAATG
>CAMFZJ010000101.1 GCA_946004305.1 uncultured Clostridia bacterium
TTCCTCTACGTCTCGTGGGCTCGGAGATGTGTATAAGAGACAGCATATTATTAATAAGAAAAAATAGTAATGTGCAACAGAAAATCCTCCGAGTTTATCTCGGAGGATTATTGTTTATACTTATTCTTCTGTAGCTTTAACTTCAAGCCCCAACACTTCAAGACTTTCTTTATCAACTGTTGAGGGACATTGGCTCATAAGCTCTGATGCATTCTGCACCTTAGGGAATGCAGTAACATCTCTGAGAGAGTCCGCCCCGCAAAGTAACATTGTAACTCTGTCAAGACCGATTCCCATACCGCCGTGTGGGGGAGCGCCGTACTTATAAGCCTCAACTAAGAAACCGAATTTTGCCTCAATTTCCTCGTCTGTCATCTTAAGAGCTTTAAACATTTTCTGCTGTAGTTCATAGTCTGTAATTCTGATTGAACCTGAGCTTAGCTCTGTGCCGTTAAGAGTAAGGTCATAAGCCTTTGCAATAACCTTGCCCGGGTCGCTGTCCAAATACTGTAAGCAATCCTCTCTCGGCATTGTAAAGGGGTGGTGCATAGCAATCCACTGACCGCTTTCCTCATCAAATTCAAAGAATGGGAAGTCAACAATCCATACAAACTTAAACTCATCAGGAATAATATCCAAACGCTTAGCAACAACGAGTCTTAGCGCACCTAAAACAGGAAGTGTAACGCTGTTTTTGTCTGCAACAATAAGAACAACGTCACCTTTTTCAGCACCAACAGCTGATAGAATATTCTCAAGCTCCCCTTCTTTCATAAACTTTTTGAAAGAACAGGCAGGCTCATCATCAACCCATCTTACAAAAGCCAAACCCTTAGCGCCGATTCCTCGTACATATTCAGTAAGCTTGTCTATTTCCTTGCGTGTATAAACAGAAGCTGCGTTCTTTGCTACAATACAGCGAACAGAGCCGCCATCTGCAACGGCAGAGCTGAATACACCGAAGTCACTATCCTTAACTATATGGGAAATGTTCTGAATTTTCATACCGAAACGAACATCCGGCTTATCGGAACCGTAGTTTTCCATAGCGTCATTGTATGTCATTTTTTCAAATGGAGTTTCCAGGTCTTTTCCTAAAACTTCCTTGAACAAACGCTTGAACAGTCCTTCGTTAATATCCATAATTTCGTCCATATCAGCAAAGGAAAGCTCCATATCAATCTGAGTAAACTCAGGCTGACGGTCAGCACGCAAGTCCTCATCACGGAAACAGCGTGCAAGTTGAATATATCTGTCAAAGCCTGAAAGCATTAATAACTGCTTATAAATCTGAGGAGATTGTGGCAAAGCATAGAATTTACCCTGATGGATTCGTGACGGAACAAGGTAGTCACGAGCACCCTCCGGTGTGCTTTTAATCATCATTGGAGTTTCAATTTCAATAAAACCGTTTTCGTAGAAGTAATCTCTTGCAACCTTAGCAATCTTACTTCTCATAATTATGTTATCCTGTAGAGGTTTTCTTCTAAGGTCAAGATAACGGTGTTTAAGTCTTAATTCTTCACCGGTTTTTGAGTCGTCAACAATTTCAAAAGGAGGCGTCTGAGCCTTAGATAAAATTCTTAATTCATTAACCTGAATTTCAATTTCACCGGTTGGAATATCCTTGTTTTTTGCACTTCTTTCTGCAACAATTCCTTTAACGCCAAGGACATATTCACTACGGCAGGATGATGCCTTTTCAAAAATTTCCTTGTCAGTATTGTCGCCGAAAGCAAGCTGAACAATACCTGTTCTATCTCTCAGGTCGATGAAAATCAACTGACCTAAATCACGCTGACGCTGTACCCAGCCAAATAGGGTAACCTCTTTATCAACATCAGTAATGCGTAAATCTCCGCACATATTGGTTCTTTTAAGACCTGTCATAAATTCTGCCATATTAATTACTCCTGTGTATCTGCAAATTTTGATGTCATCTGAATCTGACTGAATTTCTCGGCAAAGCTTTGGTCAAGTGCAATCTCTATTTGCTCCCCTGTAATCATATTCTTAACCTTAGCTTTTTCTTCCTCTATTTCGTTATCGCCGATAACCATACTGAACTGAGCTCCGATTTTATCAGCATATTTCATCTGAGGACGTAAGCCTCTGCCAACTACATCGGTTTCGGCATACAGTCCGTAATCACGAACCTGATTAACAATCTCAAAGGCTTTAACCTGCGCTTTTTCCCCAAGACCTGCAACGTATAGTGCGCAAGTTTCAGGATTAGGAATTTCAATGCCCTGATTTTCCATAACCATAAGCAGTCTTTCAATACCCATAGCATATCCGAGAGATGGAAGATGTTGTCCTCCAAGCTCCTCAATCAATCCGTCATAACGGCCGCCGCCGCACACAGTACCCTGACTGCCGATAGCGTCAGAAACAAATTCAAATACTGTTTTTGTGTAGTAGTCAAGTCCACGAACAATTGTAGGATTAACCTTGTATTCAATACCTGCAACCTTAAGGAATGACTGAACCTGACTAAAGTGATTTTGACAATCCTCACAAAGATAATCAACAATCTTTGGAGCATCCTTTGCAATTTTTGAACAGATTGGACTTTTGCAGTCTAAAATTCTCATAGGGTTTTTGTCTAAACGTGTAAGACAGGTTTCACAAAGCTGATCCTTGTAGCTTTCAAAATACTCTTTAAGTGCTTTGTGATACTCTGCTCTGCATTGAGGACAGCCGATTGAGTTAATTTCAAGGTGTAAATCCTTTATTTGTAATCTTTTGAAAATTGAGTCAGCAAGAGAAATAACCTCAGCGTCAGCCATAGGGGAGGAGGTGCCGTATTCCTCTATACCAAACTGGTGGAACTCTCTTAGCCTGCCTGCCTGTGGCTTTTCGTAGCGATAGCAGGAGGTAAGGTAGTATACCTTTATTGGCAGACCTTCGTTTGTGAGAGCGTGTTCCAAAACAGCTCTTGCAGCACCTGCGGTACCCTCCGGACGGAGAGTAACACTTTCTTTACCCTTTGTTTCAAAGGTGTACATTTCTTTCTGAACAACGTCAGTAGTTTGACCAACACCTCTTGCAAAGAGTTCTGTATGCTCAAATACCGGTGTGCGAATTTCTTTAAATCCGAATTTGCCGGCTTCTTCACGCATAATATTTTCTACAAATTGCCAACGGTAGCTTTGCTTTGGCAGAACATCCTCTGTTCCTTTAATTTTCTTTGTAATAAGTGCCATAATTCCTCCAAAAAATTACCAATATCCATATACGAAACTAAAGGGCAGCAATATGCCGCCCTGTAGCAAACAAGCTTATTTTACTTCAGAATGTTTCTCCAGTCAAGATCTCCGCGCTCAAGACCGTGAATAAGTACCTCGGCAGTCGCAATGTTAGTTGCAACGGGAATGTTGTGCATATCACACAAACGAAGAAGGTTCATATCGTTAGGCTCATTTGGTTTTGGGCTTAGAGGGTCACGGAAGAACAAAAGCATATCAATTTCATTACAGGCAATCCTTGCCGCAATCTGCTGATCACCGCCCTGAGAGCCTGCTAAGAATCCTGTGATTTTTAATCCGGTGGATTCGCTGACAATCTTGCCGGTAGTTCCTGTTGCACACAGATTATTTCTGCTTAAAATTCCGCAGTAAGCAATACAGAACTGAATCATTAATTCTTTTTTTTCGTCATGAGCAATAAGTGCAATGTTCATAGTGAAACCTCCTAAATCATTTTTTATATTTAATCTCCAATATACGCCAGGGGAATATTATCTCCGTTAATTCTTCGTGCAAGGCAGTCAAAAACCGTAGTGGCAGGACTCCAGTTAAGTCCGGCAACGCCCTTCTGCATAATAGCAGAAACTCTTGTGTCAAAAGGTACAAGAGCAATTAGCCTTGCGCCTGCAACATCTATAACCTCATCAAGGTCATTGTAGCAATTCAATTTATCAAACTGTTCTCTGCTAAATCTATTAATAACAAGCCTTATATTTGAAATATTATATTCTTCAAGCTTTTTACGAATTTTAACAGCACCGCGCAGGCTTGTAGGCTCAGCATTGGTAACAATCAATGCTCTGTCTGCAGGGCTTGCAGCTGTGGCAAAGCCTGAGCCAACTCCTGCAGGAGAGTCAATAATAACATAGTCATAGCTTTTCTTAAGCTGAGAAACCAACTCAGAAAACACCGCAGGGCTGATTTCATTATCTGCGTCAAAGGGTGCAGCCATAAGGTAAAGGTTGTCTAAGTTTTTGCTTTTGTAAACTGCTTCTTTGGGTTTGCAGTTTCCGCAAACAGCATCAGAACAATCAAAGAGAATATCCTCCTCTACGTCAAGCATTAAATCAAGACCACGCATACCACAGTCACAGTCTATAAGCAAAACTTTTTTGTTCTGATTTACCAAAGCGACCGACAAACAAACACAAACGGTAGATTTTCCTGTTCCGCCTTTGCCGGAAGCAACTACAATAACATCGTTCATAACACTACCTCAAAGATATTCTAACACAAAATACTCCAAAGAGCAACTAAAAACCGGATTTTTTATAACTAAAATATTCGCTTTTTTTTATGAATTTTGACTAAATATTAGGTTTTTTTATAGATTTTTCTAAAATATGTAATAAAATATTTCAATTTTACAAAGGAAAAGAGCGCCGCATAAGCAACGCTCTAATGTGTTATTTATAAGTATATCAATATGATCGACTATTTAGTATGAATTATACCCAATTAAGGGTATCGTTGTAAAGGTTGAGATAATCCTGTGCAGAACGATCCCAACTGTTGTCGCTCATCATAGCACGCCACATAAGCTGATGCCAGCCTACGTTATCTCTGATACCGTAAAGAGCACGTCTGACAGCACCTACCAAATCTGCTGTGTAGTAGTTAGCAAAGGTAAAGCCGTTGCCGTAGCCGTCTGCGCTGTCAAATACAGAATCTCTAAGACCGCCGGTTTCTCTTACAACAGGAATTGT
>CAMFZJ010000102.1 GCA_946004305.1 uncultured Clostridia bacterium
CTGTAGCCCTTTTCCTGAGCTTCATTATTAATGTTTGAAAAATCCCAGTCTGACTGCTTTGGAATATACACATACTTAGGCTTTTTATCAGGGTTAAGGCTGTAGTAGCTGTTCAACCTGTCAAGTGCTGTCTGATTTTCGCCGGATAACCAGGCTGAGAATGTGCCGTAAGGATAATCCCCTAAGGCAACATATGTCCAGGTTCTGCCGGTAAGACAGAGAATATTCCCTTTTTCCTTGCCGTCATAGGAGTGCAAGTCGTTGTAAATATTATCGTAATTTTGACGGTTTGCGTCAGTTGTTATAATGCCCTTAGCAGGTCCGTTGCTGATTTCACTTGTCAGAGTGTTTGTTGTTCCGTCCCAAAAACAATGCACAGCCTTTGTGTTAATTTGGAAACAAGTTTGCAAAAGCAACATAAGACCTACTATAGCAAAGCTTGTATATTTGCAAAGCTTTGGATAGTCCAAGTTGTCCTCAGTTTCTCTCATTTCTTTAATAAGCTTAGCAAGAAAAACGTAGCTTGCAATATTGGTTGATACTGTTGCAACAGAAATTATGTAGAAATACTGGTTTGATGAGAAACACATTGCTACAGAATAAAGTACTCCCAATATAAACAATCCTGCAAAAAGAGTTCCGGGCTTATCTTCTGTAAGAATATATGAGGTAATACCTATGAAAATCATAGGATACATAATAGCATTGTAGCTTGATACCGTCATATTGGGGAAGAACAGCATTAAACTTAAAATTGCAATAGCTGTAGTAACTATAAGATAAAGGGAACGGTGGAGCTTTCTCTTTTTATCAAGAGCCATAATAAGTAATGTTACACCGTAGATACTTATCAGATATTTAAACAAATCAGCGTAGTTCCATATTGACTGAAAATACATACAAATCTTATCCCAAACGCTCATTGTAGGGTGGTCAGGGTCAGTAAGTAGGTACGGAAGATTATTCATTATATCTCCGATACTTGCTCTGGAAAGTGCAAAAGCAAGGAATACCACAGCGAGAACAACTACACCTACGGTAAACCACAAAAATGTTTTCAAAGCAAACAACTCTGTAGTAAACACATTTTTGTTATATTTTGAGTTCTTGATAATAAGGTGAACAATTACACCAACAGCATAGAAAATGTATGCAACGGCTAAATAGGGATTGCATAAAACTGCTCCTGCAAAAGCCAGTCCGCTTAAAATCAAAGGCAGTTTTTTGTTATAGGAGGTTGTTCCCATAATAACCCCGGTGATTACAACCAAATCAAGTCCCATAGTATTATAGCTCATAGCCATAATGTTATATGGTGTAAACAGGAAGAAAAGAACTGAGCCTACAACAGTAATGTAGCCGTATTTTCTAAGACGGGTATATACCAAAACTGCAACAGCTCCGTGAAGGAAAACATATGTAATCCTTGCAGCAAGCATAATGCCTGCTGTTGAGCCTGTAATGGTGGTATAAAGCCATACAAAAGGCATCAGAAGAAAGCCTGAAAGCTGTGACAAATGCCATTCCTCAGTAATAAATGCGTCACCCATTAACAGTCTGTGTGGAACAGTAAGGTAAAATGCCTCGTCATCTCCGCCGAAACCGTACCTGCATTTCCACAATGAGAAAATAAGTGACAATACCATAAGTGAGATAAATGCTGTCCATTGCCATTTCTCTTTGTTTGGCTTTTCCTTTTCAGCCTTGATAAAGGCAACAAGCTTTTTGAAGCCCACTATAATATACTTTGCCATAAAATTCATAATCGCTGAAGCGAGGGCAGAAAGTAAAAATACTGATGGTGCCATTATAAAATAGTAGGGAAGTCTTGCCTGCATTTCAGGGACATTATTGTTAAGTAACGGGTACAACAGCATATCAAAAAGGTAAGATATGAGATATATACCTAAAGCCAAGTCGGAAATTCGCCAAAGGGAAATTTTGGTTTCTTTAGAAAATTTATCTGTTTTAATTCTGCTTAAAAGAACGAATACGAAAACCGATAGTAAATAGGACTCAATGCCGTTCCAGTAAATATATGAGCCTGACTTAAAGGTTGTGCCGTAGCTTCTGTAGAAATTAAACAGGGAAAATGCCACAAGGGACACAGACGACAGTAACGCTAATGTGCCTGTTTTTACCTTAAGCCCGTATTCCCTTAAATAACAGCCTGTAAAATAGTAGGTAACAGGATAAAATCCTGTCCACCAGCTTGGAATCAGCTTTGAATACTGGTCGGAGGAGGCAGGATTTGCCCACCACTGAGCTGTTTCAAAATTATATATATTCAATAAGGAAGGCAGAATTGTCAGCCCGATAAAAGTGCCTACAAGAATCTGCTTTTGTCTTTGTGTACTAATATTGTTGTATGCAAGGTTTAAAAAAGGAGCTATAAGGAACAGTCCTATGTACATTTCAATGTACCAGGAATAGTTTGCTCCCGTAAAATCAAGAGTACCTAATAAAAGTGATTTGAAATCAAAAGCACCCTTTTCCGCAATAGCCTTATATGCCATACACACAATGGTTGCAATTACAAAAACTACAAGTGTTTTTGTTATTCCTGAGTAATACTTTTTGCTAAGCTCCTTTTTACTCATAAGATAGCCTGTTAAAATCATAAACAAAGGCACACAAATGGAAAACAGAGTACGCATTGTAACTGCAATAAGCATAGGAAAGCCCTGTACGGTTTCGCTGTAAAATCCATTATGCAGGAAAAAATGCACCGAAATAACAGAGAAAACCGCTGCTATTCTTATAATATCCAGAGAGGAATCTCTGGCTTTAAGCTTTTCAGCATTCATTATTCATTTCCCCTTATATCTTTATACGTAATTAATACTATCATAATTTATATATATTTACAAGGTTTTATCAAACCTATTCTATTGCTCTGCAAATAATTCAGGGTGCATACGGCTGTAGTGGAAAATATACTGCTGTGCAATTCCGGCATATTCACCAAAATCATCCCCTGTCATATTCGGAAACAGCTTTTCCATTGCCCTTTTCATCCACACATCAATAGGGAACGCCTCCACTCTGTGAAATCCGAAAAGCAAGGTGCAGTCTGCTACCTTTACACCTACTCCCTTGATTTTCATAAGCTCAGCTCTGGCTTCATCATATGGCAGAGTGTAGCATTTTTCAAGGCAGACCTGTCTTTGAGCAACCTTTCTTCCGGCGTCAATTATGTATTTATTTCTAAAGCCTGCACGCAAAGGCGCCAAATCCTCCGGCTGTAAATCCTTTAGCCTTTCAGCTGTCGGAAAAGAAAACTTATCCTTTTCAATTTCATCACCAAATTCCTCACAAAGCCTTTGCACAATCCCTTTAATACGCTTAATATTGTTGTTTTGTGAGATAATAAAAGTGCAAAGAGCTTCCCAAGGCTCCTGTCGGAGAATACGAATCCCCGGAGCATAAGCTGTGGCTTCTTTAAGTACAGGGTGAATTTTTCCGATGTCCTCTCTGATTTTTCCATAGTCCAAATCTAAATCCAGGTAGCCTTTCCATATGGATTCGTAGTCCTCTATGGTAGAGTTTTCAATGTATAACTCTGTACCCTGCATACTCATTGTAACCGCTTTTCCACAGGCTATGCCGGAAAAACAGTTATCACCAATCTTTTCCCAACGAAAGCTTTGACCGCAGTCCAGCGTCTGCTGTAAATCCAAATCGGTTACACCTGTGACCTTTATTCCATTTTCAGTTTTTATACATTCCATAAATACTTCCCCTTACAAAGAAAAATATTATTTTAAAAATCCTAAATAATTATACCACATTTTCACTTGCTATGATATAATTAAGAAAAACAATTACGGTGATTAATTATGAAAGAAAATATCTGTACTATACCTATTAACGATTTATTCAAGCCAAAAAACGGCTGTCCCATCTGCCGTATGGAGGAAATGCTTGAGGAAACCTATGTAGCTTATACTGTAGGGGACTCTATGATGGAGCCTAATACAAGAATTGAAACCAACAAAAAAGGCTTTTGTCACAGGCATTTTTCAAAAATGTTTCAGGTAGGACAAAAACTGCCTAACGCTTTGATTTTAGAAAGTCACCTTCAGCAGATTATTGATGATGTACTTCCGAAAAAAGCCGGCTCAAAACCTGACAAAAAGGCTTTGGAAAAAATCACCGAGCTTGAAAAAACCTGTTATGTCTGCGACAGAATAAAGCGTGACGTTGACCATTTACTTTCAACCGTTTATGTTCAGTATCAAAAGGATGCGGATTTTGTAAAGCTTTATAGAGAACAGCCTTACATCTGCCTTAACCACTATGCCCTAATTATGAAAAACGCTTCTATGAAAAACGGCATAAGCGGTAAGAATATGGCACAGTTTCACAAGGACACCTACGACCTTACCAAGAACTACCTTGTATCCTTAAAAGAGGACATCACCCACTTCTGCTCAATGTTTGACTACAGAAACCGTGGAGGAGATTTCGGTACAAGCAAGGATTCAATCGAAAGAAGTATCGAGTACCTTACCAAAGAAAAAGTCTGAATAGATCGAGAGCCTCGACACCCATTTCGAGAAGAAAAGTTGATATTTCCAAAGCTTTTTGCCCGACCGTTTTCGAAGAATTTCCTATAAAGTGAATAAGTATTTTCTAAAATTTAATACATCTATTTAAAATCCTCTCAGCTGGTTGCTGAGAGGATTTATTTATTCCTTATTATTCACACTCTTTGTTTTTACAAGTTCTTCCTGGTCCTTTTTCCTTTTTTTGATAAACTTAGGACAGAGTATAAGTGCTAAGAATGCTGCAAGGGCGATAGCTGATAGGATTGAACCCTTAATGAAACCCTTTGGCAGATAGCTAAGGCGGATAGTATGCTTGCCCTTTGAAAGCTTAAATGACACAAGGGCATTTGCTATAGGAGTAATTTCCACCTTTTCTCCGTCAACATATGCAG
>CAMFZJ010000103.1 GCA_946004305.1 uncultured Clostridia bacterium
CAATATATTAATTTAAAAGTATGATGATTGGTTGACAGTAATATGAATGTATATGATTTTGACAACACCATATATAATGGTGACTCCACCTTTGATTTTTATATTTTTTGCCTAAAAAAGCATAAAAATATTGCTAAACTATTCCCCTCACTTGCGAAGGAATTCGCAAAATTTTATATACTTAAAAAAGGCAGTAAAACCCGCTTTAAAGAAAATATGTACAGGTTTTTACAGTATATTGACACAGAGAAAGAGGTTGAGCTTTTCTGGAAAAAGCATATACATAACATCAAAGAATGGTATTATATTAATCAGAAAAATGATGACGTCATTATTTCTGCTTCTCCAAAATTCCTGCTGGAACCGATTTGTAAAAAGCTCGGTATCAAGCATTTAATTGCATCAAATGTTTCACCTGTTGACGGAAAATATGCAGGAATAAATTGCCACGGAAAAGAAAAGGTCAGACGTTTCAAAAATGAATTTAGTGAAAGTATTGATGAATTTTACTCCGACAGTTACAGCGACACTCCTTTGGCAGAAATAAGCAAGCAGGCTTTTATGGTTAAGGGTGATAAGATTTGTAAATGGAAATTTAAGTAACATATAAACAAAGTTAAAGCCACAGGTTTAGAACCTGTGGCTTTTGAATTAGAAAGGATTTAATCATCATTTTTACTGCTGTCATCAGACTCCGTATCTGCCAAATTAGGGGGAAAGAACTGCTCTACCGGAAAATCAACTCTTGAGAACATATCGCAGGGATTATCACTTGAAGTTACGCACTCTTTATCCGGAATACAGAAATCATATGCAGGTATAAGCATCTGCACGGTTCTCTTTAGCTGTACAATTGAGAACACGCCAATTGTAGCAAGTACAGAACGATTTTGTGTGGGTACAATACATCCGCCAAAATAATCTCTTACGCAATCGGGTATAGGACTTGACGGCATACAGGGACTGCAACATTCAGCAAGACAAGCTGTTAGTGCCATAGGCTTTGCAACCTGTACCTTTGCTATTGGCAGGCTTGCAGTATCAGGACATACACAGCAGTCCTCATCGCTGGTGAATACTGCAACATTTCCTTCACCGCCATATAAGATAACTCTCTTACAAAATACTGACAAACCGTTGATAGTGTTTGGGGTACAACCTGAACTATCGTTTACGTCAAGGACAATTTCAAAATAGAAGGTCATATCTATTGAATAAAATCCTTTGTGATATGTTACAGGGTCCACCTTTACTTCTGTGTCAATAATATTAGCCTCTCTTATTCTAACGGACATTGCGTTATTAATTACTGCTTGATTTGCTTCAGTAAAAAATACACGCATTTCATTTAGACAATCCTTATCGCCGCAAGAGTCATAAACTCTGTCAGCGTCTATGCAAAATGCCTGACCGGGCTTTTCGCATGGAGCAGTACCGTTGAACGCAGCACTTAAAGGAACATCTGCCATAAGTAATTACCTCCATTTGTTTATTAAGCAACTTATGTTTTGCTTTATAACACTACATTTTATGGAGTAAATTACTTTTGGTTACATATATTTATATTTTTTCCATTTTGCAGAAATTTGCCATAAGAGTTTTTGTGCCCTTAGTTTCAAATGATATTTCCAGCATTGTATCATTACCCATTTTTTCTGATTTTACAATCATACCTTTGCCAAAGACCTTATGAAGAACTCTGTCACCTACAGCATAGGTTGTATTACTTTTAGTTACCGGTTTTGAAAATCCCGGAGTTTTTAAAGGATTATACGCTGTTGTAGACTTACCCACAGTAACTTTACCCGTGCTGAAATCACCGGAGCCGGAGGGTTTACTGCGTATAACCTCTTCTCCGGTATTTACAATAAGATTATTTGGTATTTCATTTACAAATCTTGAAGCACTATTATGAGTTGTTGAACCAAATAACATTCTGTTTCTTGCTTTTGTAAGATAAAGCTTTTCCTTAGCTCTTGTTATACCAACATAAGCAAGTCTTCTTTCCTCATATAATTCATCAGGATTTGAGAAAACTGACATTGACGGGAATACACCCTCCTCCATTCCGGCTATGAATACTACCGGAAATTCAAGTCCTTTGGCACTATGTAGGGTCATCATTACAACACTATCGGATTCTTGGTCGTAATTATCTATATCGGTTTGCAGAGAAATATCTTCAAGAAATGCAGAAAGGGTTGTTTCCTCATCATATTCCTCCTGAAATTTAATAATATTTGACTTTAATTCCTGAATATTCTCTATTCTGACGTCTGGATTTTCTTTCTCAGTTTTCAGATAATTTTCATAATCTGTATGTTCAAGAACAATATCATATAATTCAGGTAATGTATAATCACCGCTATTGTTTGCTTCAATAAAGCCTTCAATCATTGCTACAAAATCCGCAAACTTTTTTGAAGCTCTGGAAAGTTCAGGATAAGAATCGGCATTTTTTATAACTTCATAAACGCTTATACCCTGAGTAACGGCTATCTCCCCTGCCCTGTCCATAGTGGTTTTACCGATACCTCGCTTTGGGACATTGATAATTCTATTAAGTCTGACATTATCGTGAGGGTTGTCAATAACTCTAAGATATGCAGTCATATCTTTGATTTCTTCTCTGTCATAGAAACGATGACCGCCTATAATTCTATGTGGCACACCACTTCGTGACAAAGCATACTCAATGGCATTTGACTGGGCATTCATTCTATACAAAACAGCAAAATCACTAAAAGAACGTCCTTTTGCAACACCGTCTAAAATCTGACTTGCAATATATGAAGCCTCTTCTCTTTCAGATAGAGCCGTATGAACAATGATTTTATCTCCCTCTTGATTTTCTGTCCACAGAGTTTTGCCTTTTCTGGCGGTATTATTTTCAATAACCTTATTAGCTGCATTTAATATAATTTTTGTACTACGATAATTTTGCTCCAGTCTGATAACTTTTGCTCCTGCAAAGGTGCTTTCGAATGAAAGGATATTTTCAATTGTAGCACCACGGAATTTATATATACTCTGGTCATCATCGCCTACAACACAAATATTTTTAGATTTTTCAGCAAGCATTGATATAAATTTATACTGAACCTTATTAGTATCCTGATATTCATCAACCATTATGTACTTAAACTGATTTTGATAATAACCAAGAATTTCAGGTTCTTGTTCAAAAAGAAGAACTGTATTACACAACATATCATCAAAATCCATTGCATCAGAATTTTTAAGTTCAGCTTGATAAATTTGATAAATCTTAGCAATAGCTTCTTTTCTATAATCGTCCTGAGTATGCTTTAACATATCTTCCGGAGTCTGCATTTTATCCTTAGCCTTTGAAATTTCTGACAGCACAGAACGAATAGGCAGGAATTTTTCATCTATGTTTAACTGCTTCATAGCCTTTTTGATAAGACTTTTTTGGTCAGCGCTGTCATATACCGTAAAATGGCTTGTATAGCCTATTCTGTCGCCATAACGTCTTAGTATTCTTGCGCAGGTAGAATGGAAAGTTGCCGCCCATATATCTCCTCCGCCTTCCGGTACAGTATTGCAAATACGTTCCTTTAACTCACCTGCCGCCTTGTTAGTAAAGGTAATAGCAAGTATCTGCCATGGCTGACACAATCCTGACTGTAAAATATAAGCAATACGATTTACTAAAACGGTGGTTTTGCCTGAGCCGGCGCCTGCTAATATGAGGACAGGTCCTTCCGTACAAAAAACCGCCTGCTGTTGCATATTATTCATATGTGAAAAATTCGATTTAATATCTAACATAATAAAAATCCTTTTTACAAAATTCTTCAAGAATTATACCATATAAAAAGAAAAGTGACAACTTACAAAGTTGTCATTTTGATTTCCATAGAAGTCTTTGCTGTAGTTTCAAGAGCGTTGGCAAGCAACTCTCTGTTAGACATTGGATCATATCTTTCCTGATATTTTTCTGAGTTTATTTCATCGGATATGCCTCGTTCAGTTTCTGTATTAACTCCTGTTCCGTCTTGGAATTGTTTAGTATATCCGTAATATTGGAAATCGCTTGGTAGCGTTGCTCGCTCCCTAGTATCGATTTCTCTTTTATTATGGAAGTAATCGTCCTCATCATAGTATCTGATATTTTCTTTTTCATACACATCTTGTATAATTTTGAAGATACTTTTGCTTGCTTCGTAATCAGTTCTTCCTTCTTCATTGATAGCATAATTAATAAACTCCTTTATATTTTCAGCATAAGTCTCACTTACTGCATTGATAGCCAATACACCATGTATTATCGGCTCTTCAAATGTACCGCCAATCAGGACTATCTTATTATTTACCTCAACAACTCTTGAACCGTCACCTAACACGTTATCCGTTCTCTGACTGCTTTTTGAATTAAGCTCGTTAAATTTTTCCTTGAGTTACACTCTGTCTTCTTTGGTAAACAACTCGTTAGCCCATCCACGTCTATTATACACTTCCAGTTCATTATCATCAAGAGTTGACAGGTCAATATTTTCATAAGTAAAATCTCTAGCCTGATAAAGGTCACTGTTTTCTACAGCATTGAGGTATTTGTTGTCAAGGTCGGATGTGCGGGATTGGTACTTGACATCCTCATTTAATTGTGATAGACTACTTCACGATAGGTTAAGAATTCTTGACACCTCGGAAGGTTGGATTCCTATGGTGGCTAGCATATTCTTGACCTTATTTTTATTTAATACCACTAGTTTATAGGATATTTTTCAAAGAAATCAGGTATGATTTTCGTTTTTAAACCAGAAGAATTTACTTCTCTTGCTCCATCCGGCTCATTGGCTTTTGTCATTGGGTTTTCAATTTTCAAATAAACCGGCATTGAGTTTCTGCCA
>CAMFZJ010000104.1 GCA_946004305.1 uncultured Clostridia bacterium
CAGCTTTTACACTGAAACGGCGTTCTGTTTTTGTATCAGAGAACACATCTGACGGCAAATCCGCCGCTGAAAAAGTAGGTGTTCATCCAATACTTGTTTGGTGGAGATGAGGAGAATTGAACTCCTGTCCGAAGGTTAATCGTCAAGGCTTTCTACGAGTGTAGTTATTGCTTTGATTTCTCAGGCTATAGCGCCCAATAACAAGCTATATAGTCTGATAGCCTTTAATGTGTGACCAAAGCCAAGGCACTCTTTGATTCACATTTACCACTAATCGATGCCCTTATCTGAGTCGTGGTGCTCTCAGACAGGACAAGCAGCATTAAGCTGCTAAAGCAACTGTTTTGTTGTCAGTTATTTTTAAAGTTGCGGATTTTAAAGCGGTTCCGCACCGCTACTCGCTTACCAAGGGTCAAAACCCCCGTCGAAACCTTTACATCCCCATATATAGCGCCTTAACGGCTTTGCTCCTTTAAGGCACGTTCAATATTTCTTTTTGCGTCTTTTTTAGCCATATCAGCACGTTTATCGTAAAGCTTCTTACCTTTACAAAGACCGATTTCAACCTTGACTTTATTGCCTTTAAAATAAAGGCTAAGGGGAATAATAGAGTAACCTTGTTGCTTTTCAATGCCGAAGAGCTTCATAATTTCCCTTTTATGCATCAAAAGTTTTCTTACTCTTAATGGATCCTTGCACCATGTAGCACCTTGTTCGTAAATTGAAATGTGCATACCGTTTACAAATATTTCACCCTTAACAACAGAACACCAGCTGTCTTTAAGATTTACTCTGCCGTTCCGTATTGATTTAACCTCAGAGCCCATAAGTTCAATGCCTGCCTCAAAGGTTTCCTCAACATAATAGTCATGATATGCCTTTTTGTTTTTTGCAATAATTTTTGTAGATTCTTTGCTCAAAGTTCATTCCTGCCTTCCAACGCTCTGGCAAGTGTTACCTGATCGGCATATTCAAGGTCGCCGCCAACAGGAATACCATAAGCTAACCTGGTTATCTTAACGCCCATAGGTTTTAACAGCTTTGAAAGGTACATAGCAGTAGCGTCACCCTCAATAGTAGGGTTAGTAGCCATAATAATTTCAGAAACACTGTCATCCCCAAGTCTGTTAAGCAGTTCCTTAATGGTAAGGTTATCAGGACCTATGTTATTAAGAGGGGAGATGGCACCGTGGAGAACGTGGTACAGTCCTTTGTATTCGTTAGTATTTTCCAAGGCCATAGCATCTCTTGGAGTTTCAACAACGCAAATTGTTGATTTATCCCTTTTTTCGCTTTTGCAAACAGGGCATAGCTCTTGGTCTGTAAAATTACAGCAAACTTTGCAATAATGTATTTTTTCGTGAGCGTCAGTAATAGCCTGGGCAAAGCTGTCTGCTTCTGTTTTTGACAAGTTCAGTACATAATATGCAAGCCTTTGTGCAGTTTTATATCCAATGCCCGGCATTTTTTCAAATTTATCCACAAGATTTTCAAGTGGAGCTACATTATATCCTGACATAATTAAAAGATTCCCGGAAGGTTAAGTCCACCTGAAAGTGCTCCCATAGTATCTTCCTTGTCCTTAGCAGCAGCACGAAGAGCCTCGTTAGTTGCAGCCATAATTAAATCAGACAGCATTTCTGCGTCTTCAGGATCAATAACCTCAGGGTCAATTTCAATAGATTTAACTTCCATTTTTCCTGTTACAACAACCTTAACAGCGTTTCCTCCGGAGCTTGCAGAATATTCTTTTTCTTCAAGCTCTGCAGTAGCTTCTTCCATAGCCTCTTGCATTTTTTGAGCCTGGCGAGCTAACTGCTGCATATTATTGGCGCCACCGCCGCCGTATCCTTGTGGTAATCTTGCTTTCATAATTTATTCCTCCGTAATATTAACACCGCTGTCCTTTAAGTTTTCAACAAGCTCTTTTAAAGGGTCAGCTTTTTTAATTATTTTTTCAGGCTTTTTATATGGTCCCAGCTTGTAAATCTTGCCGGTGATTTCCTGTATAGCTTTTCGTACGTTTGCACGCTGAGAGCCTTCCTTAAGCAGTTTAAAAGGTATCTCGCTGTCAGCTTCAATTAAAAGATAACTTCCGCTTTCATAAGCGTTTGTGTTGCTGAATGCAGCTGCAATAGCCTTTGAATACTGCTTGATATTTTCAACAACCTCAGGCCATTGTCTGAATGGTTTTGCGTTTTCATATATTTCATCCAGATTAAGTGATGAAACAACATTTTCAACAGGTTTTTCAGGTGCTGTTACAATTGGCTCCGAATCCTGAATGTTCACTTCAGGAGCAGGGGGGAGAGGTATTTCGTCAACTGTGGAAGTTTCTGTATCAATTATAGTTTTTTTCTCAGCAGTAACATCTGATTTGATTTCTTCTTCAATAGCCAAAGACTTTTCTTTAACAGGCTCCGGCTTTTCAGAATTTACATCAGAATTATCTACAGCATCTGACCTTGTATCTATATTGTCTATTGGTTTAATATCATTATTTTGCTGTGTATTGACAACAAATTTTCCTGACTTGATTGCTTTTTCTAAGGCTGAAACTCTTGCCACAAGGGCTTCTGTTGAGCCGTCAAGCTCAGAGGATGCCAGCTTAACCAAAGCCATTTCAAGCTCAGTTCTGTTACTGTTGCCTTTACCCATACGCTGATAAGCGTTTTGCAGAATATCCATAATATAGATTATTTCCGCTAGGCTTAGATAATCAGCCTGTGTCTGTGCAAGCTCAAATTCCTCAGCAGACATAACAATAAATCTCTGAGGATTTCTTGTGCTTTTAATTAGCATAAGACTTCTGAAATGGTCAAGTAGTTCATCACAAAGCCTTGCCATATCCTTGCTTTCGTTGTGAAGTCTGTCTATATAGTCCAAAGCCTTTTCTGTGTTTTTATTTATACAAGCTGCGGACAATTCAAAGAGATAATCCTTTTTAGCAAGCCCTGCAGTAGTGCGTACAGTATCAGTATCAATATCAGATGTAAGTCCTAAGCATCTGTCCATTAAGGATAATGCGTCACGCATTGCACCGTCAGCAATAGCTGCAATAAGCATAGCTGCATCATCTGAGATAGTTGCATTTTCCTGTTCTGCAACATATTTAAGCCTGTAGGTAATATCCTCAGGAGATATTCTGTTAAAATCAAATCTCTGGCAACGTGAGAGGATAGTGCTTGGAATTTTATGTACCTCAGTAGTTGCAAGGATAAAAATAACGTGTTCCGGCGGTTCTTCAAGAGTTTTCAGCAAAGCGTTAAATGCTTCTGTTGTAAGCATATGAACTTCGTCAACAATATAAACTCTGTACTTAGCTTTGGCAGGGCGAAACTGTACTTCGTCAATAATGGACTTAATGTCAGCAATACCTCTGTTAGAAGCAGCGTCCATTTCCACTACATCAAGAATACTGCCCTCGTCAATTCCCACACAGCTTTCGCATTTGCCGCAAGGGTCGCCGTTTTGCAAATCAAGACAGTTTACAGCTTTAGCAAAAATCTTTGCACAGGTGGTTTTTCCTGTACCTCTTGAGCCTGTAAAAAGGTAGGCGTGATTAATTCTGCCGTTTTTCAGTTCATTTTTTAAGGTAGTAGTAACCTGAGGCTGTCCCACAACATCATCAAATGTCTGAGGACGCCACTTGCGATATAGAACCTGATACATAGCTCACACTCCTTGCTAAAGAAATCTAAATAAAAATTGCAAACCGTAACCGTAACTACGGCGCTCGTTTAAATAATCAAACGACAGACTTACTATATCGCATCAAGAATACTGCTTAATGCTGCTCGGTTCCCCGCCTGACATGGTTCACAGACCTCAATCGTACAGGGCCTGCCGCTTGATTATTCAAACGAATTCAATCGGTTTGCAATGTTAGTAATATTCTAACATACATTAGAGATAAAATCAATAGTTGATTTTATGTATTTTTTGTCACAAAAATAGGGCAGAGGAAGCTCTGCCCTAAATAATAGCGTGCAAAATTGATATATAAGATTCACGAAAGTTGTAAACAGGTTATCAAAAGATATTTGTTTTTTGACAAAATAATTATTTCAATAATAAAAAGTGAAGGGATTATTGCTATATGTAACGGTTTTACTTAACCATATAGTAGTAACATAGAAGGATTTTTTACTGTAATTTTAGGTCATATTTATCCTTAAAATTACCTGTTGCTATAATAATGATATCAGCTATCCATCCAAATCCACATATACCATATGTGAATAAATATAACAGTCCACTAGAATTTTTACCTACATAAAATTTATGTAATCCGAAAATACCGAAGAATATACATAATAGTAAAGCAACTATTTTATTTTTATCACTTATTTTACTTTCATTGTATATATAACTTTTATTACCTTTATCGCTGACAAAATCTTCATTTTTCGATTGAGGCATTTTGTTTGCATAGTTTTCTGATTCTTTATAACCGTAATAGTTATTAATTACTACATGTTGAGGCCTTTCTGGTTGAGGATGTTCAACCTCACAACCACAAAACGCACATTCTGATTGATTTGATTTTATTTCTGCTCCACAATGTTTACATTCCATTTCAATTTTCTCCTTATTGATATATCTTGCCTAATATTTTTGTCAATGTATTATCTTTCAAGAGGTGGTAATATTCCTTATTACGTTCTATTCAGTTGTTTACTGTTTTTAAAACAGATGGTGATTTTTTATTGAACTTAAACACCTGCTGTTTTCTTGAGTTTATTAGATTTTATTCTTTATTTTGAAAGGTTCATTATATGACTAGATACTATATGTATTATC
>CAMFZJ010000105.1 GCA_946004305.1 uncultured Clostridia bacterium
GTTTCGATTGAGCTCATTGTGTGAGCCTTTGAGGAGCCTGTTGCACCGCCACAGCCGTCACGGCCTGTACGTCCGCCTAAAAGCACAATTACATCATCAGGTGCAGGAACCTCACGCTTAACATTTTCTTTTGGAGAAGCACCGATTACAGCACCGATTTCCATACGCTTAGCAACATAGCCCTGATCGTAAAGCTCTACAACCTGACCTGTAGCAAGGCCAATCTGGTTGCCGTAGGATGAATAGCCCTGAGCAGCACCTGTAGTAATCTTTCGGCTGGGAAGCTTACCCTCCATTGTATCCTTAAAAGGAATTGTTGGGTCCCCTGAGCCTGTAACACGCATAGCCTGATAGATATACGCACGTCCTGAAAGGGGGTCACGAATTGCACCGCCTAAGCAGGTAGCGGCACCACCGAAAGGTTCGATTTCAGTTGGATGGTTATGGGTTTCGTTTTTAAACTGAACAAGCCACTTTTCTGTTACACCGTCAATAGTAACAGGTACTTCAATTGAGCAAGCGTTGATTTCTTCACTTTCGTCAAGGTCAGGAATCATACCACGCTTTTTAAGAGCCTTAACACCCATAAGTGCCATATCCATAAGGGATACATCCCTTGTACTGTCCTTGCCGTAAACCTCCTCACGTGTTTCGTAGTAAGCCTTTAAAGCATCCTCAATAACCTTACCTAAAGCCTTTTTCTCTATTTCAATTTTATCAAGTCTTGTTAAAAAGGTTGTATGACGGCAATGGTCGGACCAGTAAGTGTCAATAACTCTCAGCTCTGTAACTGTAGGATCTCTATGCTCTGTGTCACGGAAATAATCACGGCAGAATTTTAAGTCTGCAAGTGTCATAGCAAATCCCATTGAGCCGAAATACTCAGCCATTTCATCATCATTCCACTTAATAAAGCCCTCAACTGTTTTAACCTTTTCAGGCTGTTCAACAGGAATATCAAGGGACTCAGGCTTGTCAAGTGAAGCAAGTCGGCTTTCAACAGGGTTGATAAGGTATTGCTGAATCTTAACAAATTCCTCATCGGTAATATCACCCTTAACAGCAACTACACGGGCAGTAAGGATTTTACATCTTTCACCTTGTGTAAGAAGCTGAACGCACTGCTCGGCAGAGTCGGCACGCTGGTCGTACTGGCCCGGAAGATACTCCATAGCAAAAACTCTCCAGCCCTCATCAACAGGCAGTGTTTCTTCATAGATAACGTCCTGATTAGGCTCGGAAAGAATAATATTCTTAGCCTTGTCAAACTCCTCTTTTGTAAGTCCCTCAATATCGTAGCGGTTTACAAAGCGAAGCTCCTGAATATTACGGATACCCAGATTGTGACGTAAATCCCATTTAGTCTGGTCAGCCACAATATTCATACCCTGACGTTTTTCAACAAAAATTCTGATTACCTTAGGCATACATACTCCCCCAAAATAAAATTACTTTATAATTGTAACATAAGCCACCGGAATTATGTTTTAATTAAGGAATTATACATAAAAATTGAAAATGAAATTGTAGAAAAATTAAAGTTACAAAAGCTTTTCTTTAAAACCTTAATTATACCTTATCAATTAACTCTCTTAGCCCGTTTGAATCGCATATAATAATATGTCCGTACTCTGTCTGCACATAGCCTTTCTTAACAAAGCTGTTAAGAATTTTGCTGACGGTAACTCTGGATACTCCTACTGTACTTCCGATTTCCTCGTGAGTAAGCCTTACCTGCATTTTACCTTTATATGGCTGCATACTTTGTAACAAAAGCTGTGCAATTCTGCCGTCAGCCTGTAAAAATGTCATTGAATCAATTTGTGTGGAAAGCTGTCTTATACGCTTTGCCTGTAATTCCAAAAGCTCCATGGCAATAGAGGGGCTGATTTTTATAAGCTCCAAAAGTCTTGTGCGGTTAACAGACACAATTTCAATATTGGTAAGTGCCTTTGCAAAGCTTATTCTGGGCATATTATCAAAAAATGCCGCTTCTCCTAAAATCTCCCCTGAGCTTGCTGTGGAAAGAGTTTTTTCCATACCATCGGGAGAAGTCATATACACCTTTACTCTGCCTCTTTTAAGGTAGTAAAAACAGCTTGCCTTATCCCCCTGATAGTAAATTATATCCCCTTTGGAGTATTTTTTAATAGGTGTTTCATTTTCAAATATCTTTTTCATTTGGCTTTTTTCCAATCTATTACTTTCCATAATTGTCACTTCCTGTTTTTATCTGCTTTTATTCCTTAGATTGTAGCATACTTTACAATCTTTTTGCAACTGATATGTAATAATTGACTTAAAAGATTTTAAGGAGTGAAAGCTATGGGTATGACTATGTCCCAGAAAATCCTTGCTGCTCACGCAGGACTTTCAAGCGTAAAAGCAGGTCAGCTTATTGAAGCAAAGCTCGACTTGGTTTTAGGTAACGACGTTACCACCCCTGTTGCCATAAACGTATTTGAGGAAAACAACGCAACTTCCGTTTTTGACAACACAAAAATTGCAATGATTATGGACCACTTTACACCTAACAAAGATATTAAAGCGGCAACACTTGTTAAGCAGGTAAGAAACTTTGCTGATAAGTATGATATTAAAAACTACCGTGATGTAGGACAGATGGGTATTGAACACGCACTTTTGCCTGAAATGGGACTGGTAGGTCCCGGATGTCTTTGCATTGGCGCCGACTCTCACACCTGTACTTACGGTGCTTTAGGTGCTTTTTCAACAGGCGTAGGCTCAACGGATATGTGCGCAGGTATGATCAGCGGTAAGGCTTGGTTCAAGGTTCCTTCTGCTATTAAATTCAACCTAATCGGCAAGCCACAGGGCTATGTTTCAGGTAAGGACGTTATACTGCACATTATCGGAAAAATCGGTGTTGACGGCGCACTTTACAAGTCAATGGAATTTACAGGCGAGGGCGTTCAGTATCTTAACATTGATGACAGACTTTGTATTGCAAATATGGCAATTGAGGCAGGGGCAAAGAACGGTATCTTCCCTGTTGATGACGTTACCCGTGAATACTGCACCGGCAGATATCAGGGTACACCGGTAGAATACACAGCAGATGATGACGCTGTTTATGATGAGGAATATACAATCGACCTTTCCAAAATCAGACCTACAGTATCATTCCCACATCTTCCTGAAAACACAAAGACAGTTGACGAAATCGGCGAAACTGAAGTTAAGATTGATCAGGTAGTAATCGGCTCCTGTACAAACGGCAGAATTTCCGACTTACGTGCTGCTGCTGAAATCTTAAAGGGCAGAACTCTTGCAAAGAATGTTCGTTGCATTATTATTCCGGGAACACAGAACATTTGGAAGCAGGCTATGCACGAAGGACTTTTTGACATATTTATTGACGCCGGCGCAATTGTTTCAACTCCAACCTGCGGACCTTGTCTTGGAGGACATATGGGAATTCTTGCTGCGGGAGAAAAAGCAATCTCAACAACTAACCGTAACTTTGTAGGACGTATGGGACACGTTGACAGCGAGGTTTACCTTGCAAGTCCGGCAGTAGCTGCCGCAAGTGCGGTTACAGGCTATATTACAAATCCGGAAAAGCTGTAAGGAGGACGCAATATGAACGTAAAAGGTAAAGTACATAAATTCGGGGATAACGTAGATACAGACGTAATCATTCCTGCTCGTTATCTTAACACAGCTTCCCACAAGGAGCTTGCAACCCATTGTATGGAGGATATTGACAAGGAGTTTGTAAACAAGGTTCAGGAGGGTGACATTATGGTTGCTACAAAGAACTTTGGCTGCGGCTCATCAAGAGAACACGCTCCTATCGCAATTAAAGCGTCAGGCATCAGCTGTGTAATTGCCTCCAGCTTTGCAAGAATTTTCTACAGAAACGCAATCAATATCGGACTTCCCATTTTGGAATGTCCTGAGGCTGCTGAAGCAATTGAAAGCGGTGACACAGTTTCGGTAGATTTTAACACAGGAGTTATTACAGACGAAACTACCGGCAAAACATTCCAGGGTGAGCCTTTCCCTGAGTTCATTCAGAACATTATCGAAAAAGGCGGACTTATTAACTCAATTAAATAATTTACAAACACAGGACAAGGGCGTTGCGATTTATCCGCAACGCCCTATGATTTTCCCTATTTTGGGCTAAGCCCCTTTTTAAATCCTGATTATCTTACCATATTTCATTCTTTTTATGGGTGATTTGTTACAGTTGGTAGCTATTATGTTGCAAATGGTAATTGATTATCTCAATAAACAGTTGAAAATCTCACCGTTTAGTAATATAATTATAGAGAATATATTTTGGAGGGATTATATGCCTTTTATTAATGTAAAAACCTCTCAGAAGGTTGAAGAAGCTACAAAAACAAGTATTGAAAAACGTCTGACCTCTGCAATTTCAATTTTGCCGGGAAAAACCTCATCATATTTTATGTGTGCAGTTGAGGACGAAATCAGCTTTATGTTCCACGGCGACAAAGCACCTACAGCATTTGTCGAGGTAAAAATCTTTGGCAAATCAACTCGTCAGGCTTACGAAAATCTAACAGGGGAAATCTGCAAAATTTTGCAGGAGGAAATCTCTGTTGCACCTGACTATTGCTATGTAAAATTTGAAGAAGTTGAAAACTGGGGTTTTAATAACTTTATGTTCTAAAACGTAAACTGTTAATCCCATTTATTATTGTCTATATTATTGGTAAGTAAGGAGTAATTATGAATATAGCTGTACTTGCAGGCGGACTTTCCACCGAGCGTGATGTATCAATTTCATCAGGAATAAAAATCTCAAAG